>WFRP01000067.1 GCA_015486505.1 Pseudomonadota bacterium
AGAAAATAACCTGTAAGGTACTAATGCGGGAACTATCTCCGCAACCTAATCGGGCCTTTTTGGCCCGCAAATAAGTACTCTTATCAGAACATTTTCTTGTTTTTACAGTTGAAAAAAGCTGTCGAAAAAAACAAGAAAATAACCTGTAAGGCACTAATTCCTGATGGGGAAATTTTATTTTCTTTAGGCGTGGGTTACCAGACAATAAAGCTGTTCGACCAGATCCTTGCGCGTATCGATATCGACCCAGGAGACATTTTCAAGTTCATCACAATCCGGTGGCTCAAAACGCTGGCGCCGGGCAATTGAGATATCGGCATCGGAGGCATCGCCGCCTACTTCAGCCCGCTGTTTCAGATTTTCTTCGATTACCGGCCGCGGCGCCCGGCAGACCACCAGGCGCACCGGAACTCCGGCTTTCCGCGCCACCGCATAAAATAATTTTCGGTCGGCGGCTTTCAGGTTGGCAGCGTCAATCACCACCGCCGCAGCCTGAGCAATTACGCCGGCAGCCTGTCTGGCCATTTCGCTATAGGTTTTCACCGTCATCTCCCGGGTGTAAATCCCCTTACCGAAAGGCGCGGCCGCATTCTGCCCGGCAAGGCCCAGCATCTCTTTCCGCACAACATCCGAACGTAAAACCTTAACCCCCCATAAATCTACCAGTACCCGGGCGAGATAACTTTTACCGCTGCCGCTGACACCGGCCAGCAGAATAATTCCCGCAGGTTTCGGGGCGGCATAGACTGCGGCAAGTTGAAAATAACGCCCGGCCGTTGCGCGGGCATTTTTTAAGGCATCTTTATCAAGCGCGGGGTCGGAACTGATAAAGCTCCAGACTTTCCCCCGGACATAGGCGCGATAACACTTATAAAAAAAACTTAATTCCGGCGCGTAGAGTTCCCCCAGTTTTTCCCGGCAGCAGGCCATAAACCGGGCGGCAAAATCGAAACGGTTATTAAAGTCTAAATCCATCGCCAGAAAGGCGATATCATTAACCACATCCAGGCGCCGGAAACGCTGATTAAACTCAATACAGTCATAAACCACCGGCGGTCCCTGCGGCGGCAGGCAGATATGCTCCATGTGGAGATCGCCATGCCCTTCCCGGATCGCCCCGGTTTTAACCCGCCGGGCAAACAATTTACCGTAATCGGCAAGAAATTTCCGGCTGAATTCGACTATTCGTTTATAATCACGGATCAGAATCGTATCATTCAAGAACACTTCGGTCTGGGAAAAGTTCTCTTCGACATCAAAACCAACCTTTTCCCGGCTGCCGAAACTGCCGTCATTAAAAACTTCCGCTTCTTCATAGAAAGTTTGCAGCAAATCGACCAGAGCTTCAATCTGGCGCTCTTCAAGCTCATTCCGGGCCAGCAGATTTTTCATAAGAAAGGCTTCCGGCAGACGCCGCATCACGACCGCGTAATCCACAACCCACCCGTCGCCGCCGAAAAAATACCCCCCCTCACGCCGGACAACTTTTTCGACGCGCAGATAATAGTCGCCCCCCAGACGCCGGTTCAGACGCAACTCCTCCTCGCAACAGAAAAGTCTTTGCGCCAGGGTTGAAAAATCGAGAAAACCGTAATCAACCGGTTTCTTCACTTTGTAAACATAATCACCGGCAAGAAAAACCCAGGAGGCATGGGTCTGAACCAGTTCAACCTCCTCCGGCTGAAATTCATAACGATCAACCTTAAGCAGATCATCAAGCATCGCTTTTCGCTGAGTATTGTTCATAATTTATTTTCCTGATTTTTTGAAAAACGGAGAGAATTGACAAACCCATTTACTGTGGATCCGCTAATAGAACAGGCGCAGGGACCTCAAATTAACGGTTTAATCCAGCCCCGGACAGGAGAACAAGGCTGATTTGGCCCAAAGAGCTTCATCCGGGCCGGCAATAACCACCCGGCGGCCGACAAGGCGCAGTTTACCGGCACAATAGAGCGCGATGGCATGGGGCAAGATTTTGTGTTCACATTTCAGGATGCGGGCTTTTAAGTCATCCTGGGTATCACTGTCAAGAACCGGGACGGCGGCCTGAATGATAATCGGCCCGTGATCGACTTTTTCATCAACAAAATGAACCGTGCAGCCGGCCAGTTTCACCCCGTAATTAAAAGCCTGAGCCTGACCGTCAGTTCCCGGAAACGCCGGCAGAATTGCCGGATGAATATTGATTACCCGATCGGGAAAGGCCTTGAGCAACCCCTGGCCGACAACCCGCATAAAACCGGCGAGAACCACCAGTTCGACGTCGCTTTCCCGTAAAACCCGAACCAGTTCATCATCAAAATCCGACCGCCGCGCGTAATCGCCATGCTTAACCACCCGGGTGGCAATCCCGCTCTCGGCGGCCCGGGTCAAACCGTAGGCCGCCGGATCATTACTGATCACTACCGCAATCTCACCATCAATCCGGCCACTTTTAACTGCGGCAATAATCGACTGTAAATTACTGCCGCTGCCTGAAATCAAAACCCCGATTTTAGTCATATTCTATAAACTCACAAAAACGATCGGTTTTGCACCTTTTTTAAGTTTGCCGATTTCACCGATCACAAAACCTTTTTCCCCGAGTCCGGACAAGCGTTGAAGAATATCATCAACCTCTTCCGCGGCAACTATCAAAGCCATGCCGATGCCGCAATTAAAGGCCGTCAGCATCTCTTTATCATCAATTTTGCCCTGACGCGCAATCAGGTCGAAAATCGGCGGACGCGGCCAGGAATCGGGATCGATGCGCACCTGGCAACGGTTCGGCACCACCCGAACCACATTCTCCTGCAAGCCGCCGCCGGTTATATGGGCAATACCCTTGATCCTGAAATCGCGCTGCAGATTCAGCAGCGCGCGCACGTAAATCCGGGTCGGACGCAGAAGTTCTTCACCAAGGCTCAGTTCCAGTTCCGGGATTTTTTCATCAAGGCCGTAACCACTTTCTTCGAGTAAAACCCGCCGGGCCAGAGAATAACCGTTACTATGCAGACCGGATGAAGCAAGACCGATAATTTTATCCCCGACTTTAACTTCAGAGCCATCAATCAACCGCGATTTATCAACAATTCCGACGGCAAAACCGGCCAGTTCATAATCGGAGCCCTGATAAAAACCGGGCATTTCCGCGGTCTCACCGCCAATCAATGAGCAACCGGCTTCTTTGCAGCCTTTGGCAATCCCGGCAATAATCTCCGTAGCCCGCTTAATTTCAAGCTGACTGGTAGCTAAATAATCGAGAAAAAAGAGCGGCTCCGCCCCTTGCACGACAATATCATTAACCACCATCGCCACCAGATCAATGCCGATCGTGTCATGCTTATCCGCTAAAAAAGCGAGTTTCAACTTAGTCCCCACCCCGTCGGTTGAAGAGACCAGTACCGGATCACGATAATTCCCGGTCCGCAGCGAAAAAAGTGCCCCGAACCCGCCGATATCAGCCAGAACCTCAGATCTGAAGGTATCCTTCACCAGAGGCGCAATATTTTTTACCAGACGATTTCCGGCCTCGATATCAACTCCGGCGTCTTTATAGGTCAAGCCTTTTTTTACTTTAGCCAAATCATCTTCCTCACATCAATTCACACAACAGACAGCGATTATACCACGCGTTACAAACAGTTCAGCGGTCGCAAACTCAGACTTTGCAAAGCCCGAACCCCAAACCCTGTAATTGTAACTAATCAGGGAGTAAAAAGTCAATCTATAATATAAATCTATAATATAAATCTATAAGCTATAACATAAGGGTACCTCGAAAAATTGTCTTTTTGTCCAATTACTGCGTTGGTTAAAAATTTTAATCCGCAAAATACTAATGCGGGAACAAACCCGCAACCCAAACGGAGCCTTGCGGCCCGCACCCAGGGGCACTTCCGCTGGTCGCAAATAAGTACTCTTATCAGAACATTTCTTGTTTTTACAGTTGAAAAAAACTGTCGAAAAAAACAAGAAAATAACCTGTAAGGTACTAAGTGTATTTTGTGACCGGCGGGAGTGCCCCTGGGGTCCGGATTAAAATTCTTAACCGCCTTGTACTTAAACAAAAATCCTGATTTTTCAAGACACCCATAAATCCATATGAATCTGTAACCGCTGGTTTCAGCCGGTTCAGGACTCCGGGCCCAGTTCGCTGCGCAGTGTAAAAATCAAATCTTCGGGGTTGGGCAGCACCCCGTAATACTCGTAAAGAACCTTGGCCCCGGCCGGGGTCATTTTCAGAATAAATGTTGCCGGAATATGTTTTACTTTTACTTTTTCCGCCAGCGGATCGGCAAACAGCGGGTAACGGATGCCGTAGTTTTTTTTGAAAGCTTTGACCTCGAGAAAATCATCGCCGTAACCTAAACCGATAAATTTGACCTTCTGGGAAAGGCCCTCTTTTTCAACCAGGTTATAAATTTTATTCAGGCTTCGCGTCAGCCCCTGACAATGCGGACAACGGCTCTGAAACACATTCGCAATCAGAATATCGGTCTTGATTTCGGTCAGCAGAAAACTTTTGCGCGGCTTTAAAAAACCGAGGTAGGCCGCCATTCTGTAATCGGTCGGAGTTTCAAGTGAGATTGCCCGGACAACCTCACGGGTTTTATGTGACGTCGCGCAGCCGGAAAACAGAAACGCACAACTTACAAACACCAGAACTAAAACAAGCGGTCGATATAAACGCATAATCCCTCCAGTTTTTTCTGAAACCATCTCAAATTAAAGATCTCAATAATACAGCCTAACCCAAATCACCTTGGCAAAAACAATAATGAATTCAGATAAGCCGCGCCTTGTTAGTGCCTTACAGGTTATTTTCTGCACAAAAAAACAAGATTTAATAGTCAGAAAATGTTCTGATAAGAGCACTTATTTGCGACCATCGGAAGTGCCCCTGGGTACGGACCGTAAGGCCCTGTTTGGGTTGCGGGGTCTGTTCCCGCATTAGTGCCTTACAGGTTATTTTCTTGTTTTAAAACAAGAAAATGTTCTGATAAGAGCACTTATTTGCGGGCCGCAAGGCCCTGTTTGGGTTGCGGGATCTGTTCCCGCATTAGTTAACTTAATAACTACTTTGTTTTTCATAGTTTTGGCAACCACAAAATATCTGAAAAAGTCTTTTTTTATTGATTAAGCATAATAAACTCGATTAAAGAGTCAATATGACAAAGTAAAAAAATTCGTAATTATTCAGCTAACCCGTAAATTCAGGGTACACAATCCCGATTGCTGGCACAATTCTGGATGAAGCTTATGAAGATAAAACAACCAGGTAAGATTCCTGTCCCAAAAATTATCCGCATCACTTTATTCACCTGTTTGATGCTTCTCGTCCAACCGGCACTGAAGAATTTTCATAGCCAGTCTTCAGTCTGGGCTGGGAACTCCGGCTGGAACAACGCTTTTGATGCTTCGCCCCAACCCGGTGCTCCACCTTCCAGAGAAGCAGAAACATCCGATAATTCCTGGAATACGGTCATTGACGATAACAGCTATAATCCGAAAATTGACAACAACCGTAAAATCAAAAAAAATTCGCGGTTACCGGGAGAAACCCAAACTCAGACCAACTCCAGCACTGATCAACCTGAAGCTCTTGAGCTGATAGATGCCCTGCTGACCGCCAACCAACCGGCCGAAATACCGCCGACCCTCTACATCAACAATATGACCAAGGTTCAATATGCCGGGGCGGTATCAATGGCAATGGAAGGCATGCGTCTTTTCTACGGCGATATGGATGCCGACCAGGAAGGCCTCTTTAAGGCCCGCTGGCTGCCGCTTTTCCGCTACCCGAATCAGGATGTTATTTATTATGTAAACCATCTTAACCCTTTGCTGCTCAAATTCCTGACTCTGCGGGCCGCCTTAAATGACTGCATTGAAGATTTCAATGCGACCCAGCTTGCAGTTATGAGCTGTACTGAGATTGGCGATGCTGCGGGTGTTTCCCAGGCCATGGAGACCGCCGTTATCTACGCTATAGCCGGCAAAGCTCTCAACAGCCGTCTGCAATCGGTCGGGAAAAAGATTATCGCTCTGGGAGAACCGCCCAATGCCGCCGGTTTAATGAAAAAAGCCCGGCAGAAAAACGAAGATGCCTTTGCGGAATTTACGCCAAAATCGATCATCTCAATCACTCCGAGCCGGCTCAATGCCGTACCGGGCCGCGAGTACACCTTCACAATAAAGATTGCCGATTATGAAAAATTTAAAAGAAAGGACAAACTGCATATCTCTTGTGAAGGTCGAGAAAAAATTAAAAACGGCATATTAATTATCAAACGGACTTTCCATAAAAAGATCGGCTCCACAGATAAATTAATCGCCGAACTGCATCAGTATCCCGGTCCCAAAATTCTCGGCTCCGCTACCGCCGATATCACTATGGT
Organism: Pseudomonadota bacterium; assembly: GCA_015486505.1. Classification (GTDB taxonomy): domain Bacteria; phylum Desulfobacterota; class Anaeroferrophillalia; order Anaeroferrophillales; family Tharpellaceae; genus Tharpella. The sequence goes on from WFRP01000067.1 coordinate 6,384, forward strand.
AAAAAATCCCGGCTGCTGGACTCTGGTCGATTGTCACACCTATAAGGCCAATTCCGGAGAAAATAAGTTTCTCACCTACACAATTGATAAAAAAAATAGTCGGGTCGAAAGTTCCTTTACTCCTCCTTCATTTACCGATAAAAATTTTCATTTCGGCTACTTAAGCAACTGGGAAGCACCGGCGCAACGACTCTCACCAGAAACCGAAGTCGAGGTTCCGGTCAAGATTACAAGACTTCATTCCTGTGCCGGCTTCAACGAGGAAACGCGCAATAAACTCTCTGCGGATGCATATGATGCCGGCAACGGAGAAACAGCCGACGCTGCAAAAGAGGCCGCAATCCTCAAAAAGTTGGCCGACTATGAAACCTGTCTGTACAACTGTGATTACAAACTCGCCGAACTCCCCAACAGCGCTGCAGTAACGGTCTCTTTGATCAGCGATTCAGAATTATCCCAACGGATGGAAAGCAACCCCTGGCAATCGGGATCTCTGAATAAAGCAGTAGTAAAACTGAAAAGTGAAAATTCGAAAACTCAAGCTTTACTGAAGCAAACCGTACCATCCGGCATCCCGGAAGAGCGCTACGACAAAAACAAGGCATATTTGATTTCACTCCACATTCAAGTAAGAAATGAGTTCTATTTCAGTAAGAATTGTGACGATATCAATCGTGAAGACAGATCAGCGGATATCGCTGGCGTCGTCTATGTTTACCAATGGGATCCGACCGGCAATAAGATAAAACCTCTGAATATCGACAGCCAGGAAGTTGCCGATGCCCCGGCGTCCCCCACTGGAGTTCAGACGAAAGCGCAGAAAAAAGCCGAAAAAATTGACTTTCATCAACACAACATTAAATATTTTACGAAAAATATTAAGGTTTTGAAGAAACAGCTTAAAAGTGCCGACAATCCCGAAGCCCGCAACCAGCTGACCCGCAACCTGCTCTATGCCGAAGATGCCCGGCAGCGGGAGCTTGATGCCATCACCACGATCAAAACCGGCGAGTTTGTCCGCACCCGCACCGAACTGGATGCCCTGAACATGAAGATTATGGCGGCGGAAAGCCGTAAAATGGAAGCCCGGTTTCACCGGGAAAAACGCATGCGTGAACGCGGGCCGCGCCTGATCGCGCTGGCTCCGAAAGCTGACCGCTGGAAGTTGATGAATTTTTTCAAACGTAATGTGTTATCTGAACGTGACCCGAGCAAGATGAGCAAAGCGATGCAGGCGCTCAGCGATAAGGTTTCCGGCGGCATAGAAGCCGAGATCGCCAAACACGAAGAGGAAGCCCAATATTGGGATGAAAATCTCAAGATTGCGCAAGCCACCAAAACCGGGGCTGAATATTCGCTGATGCTTCTATCCTTCACCGGAGCCAGTGCCGCCTATAACCTTTTTGGCACCGCCCGCATGATCAGCGCCTCCGGAGTTTACATGGCCTACAGCGCGACCAGTGGTTATCTGGAAGGCGGCTGGAAAGAGGCTGTCAGTCAAACCCTTGCCGCCTACAATACCGGCACCACCATTATTCATGCCGGGATGCAGGGTTATCAGGCCGGGGTTTTGCAGCACCTTGAAGAGTACGCCCAAAATCCGCAAAAAGTTGATCTCGACGAAGAGAAAGCCGGTTTCAAGGGCGCCGCCTGGAGTGCCGGAACGGCCGCCGCGTTTGCCTGCGCCATCCATTTTGGCATGAAAGCCTATCAGAATCGCCAGCAAATCATAAAAAATCGCAAATTTTCACTTAAGCTCAAATGTGACCGAAGCATACAGCAAGCGCGCGCAGCCCATTTCAAGCAACGCACCATGGCCGGGGCCGGGAAAGTCAAGATTTTCCGGCAACGACAAATTGCCTTGAGTGAGGCGGCCGCGGCGAATGCGCCGAAAAGCGAAATTTTAAGATTAAGATGTGAACTGGATAAAGCCTACAAGGATATCAAGACCGACTATTTTGCCAAAAAGATAATGAAATCCATGGCGGCAAAAGCTAAGGCCGACTTCCATACGGCTTCCGGCAGGGCGCACCATAAAACCGTCCATGCCTACAATTCAATTGACCGCAGATTTACCAAACAACTTAAAACCAGGCTTTCAGAACGTATGCGTGAAGCCGGATGTAATCACCAGGAATATAAGCCTTTTTCCAATTCATGTTCCAAAGGCGGAATCGGCATGGATGTTGACATGGGAGCGGTTGAACCACCGCGTTACATAACTGTGTCGGGCCGGAGAGTCCCCAATCCGGACCATGTTGCCTGGCGTCGCAACCTGACCCGTACGGTTGACGGGGTCACCCACAGGATCAGCCCGTACGAATTGCAGAAAATCGGTCAGCAACAGATCGAAAAAGCATTCCATGATGTTTACGGAAGGAGACCCGGCGAAGCGATGGTTTCGTACACCACCAGCTACCATCCTGAAGCCTATCGCGACCCTCGCTGGCTCGGGAGCAAGGGCTGTAAAACCGCTCTCGTCTATGAGACCGATCCGCACTGGACCCAGCAGGCGGCTGACGTTACCGATTTCAAAATCAATACTATGGACACCCACAATCCGTCGTTGGGCTACTATGGCAAAATGCAGGAAAATTGCCGGGGTCTGGTCAAGGATTTCAACACTAAGTTGAAACCCTTATTGAAGCATTCTCAAAACCAAGCAGCTAAAGAGCATATGGAAAAGCTGATGAAAGTGATGGATCAGTTCGCCAACAATAAAATTGGCCCGGTAAAAGCCGAGCAAACGCTCAGAATCCTGACCGGCAACCAGGATGGCATCAAAGAGACCTCGCAACGTTTCAGCACCATGCTTCAGGGCTTAAAAAAAATGCCCGCAGCGCAAAGATAATGATGCACAGAAACCGGGTAATGATTAGCGGCATCGGGGCATTATGTGCCTGCGGGCTTGATTATACAACTGCGGTTACGGCCCTGTTTCAGGAACGTTGCGCCCCGCTGCCGCCCCGGCGCTTCAAGCTTGACCATCCCCAACCCTACCCGGTCTTTGAACTGCCGCCTTCCCGCCTTGATGAACCGGACAAAAACCAGCCCTGGCCGCGGACTACCCGGCTGGCGGTGGCGGCGGCCCGGGCCGCCCTTAATGATTACCACTGCAACCGGGGGCAAATAAATCCGGTGGATTTATCCCGATTCAAGGTCGGGGTCTGTATCGGCACTACCGTCGGTGGCAGCATGAATGATGAAAAATTCTACCGTGATTTCAAAGAGAGTAAAACCCCGGATCTGCAACCTGTAAACCGCTACCTTAACAGCAATCCGGCCGCTGCGGTGGCGGAAGTTTTTAATCTTTGCGGCCCGCAGTTGACGGTGGTTAATGCCTGTTCCTCTGGCACGGATGCGCTTATCATCGGCAGCGAATGGATAAGATCCGGGCTCTGCGATATTGTGCTGGCCGGCGGCAGTGATGAACTCTGCCGGGTCACCTGCAACGGTTTTATATCATTGATGATCAGCGACAACCTGCCCTGCCGCCCTTTCGCTGAAAGCCGTAACGGCCTTAATCTGGGCGAAGGTGCGGCCATTTTAGTTCTGGAAGCAAAAAAATTATACCGGCAACCGCGGCTGGAGGCCCAAGCAAATCGACCGGCAACACCCACCGCCTTCATCGCCGGCAGCGGCAGCGCCTGCGACGCCTGGCATCTGACCGCACCGCACCCCGAAGGCCGGGGTCTGAAACTGGCCTTGAAACGGGCGCTGGTTGATGCTGAAATCAGTGCTGACAAAATCGCCTTCATCAACGCCCACGGCACGGCGACAAAAAACAATGATTTAACCGAAGGCCGCGTGCTTAAAGAGATGTTCCCGCAAACGCCTTTTTTCTCCACCAAAGGTCATACCGGCCATACATTAGGGGCGGCCGGGGCGCTGGAAGCCGCATTTACCGTGGCCCTGCTCCAGGCGCAGAAGATTCCCCGAAGTTCCGGTTTCGACAGGATTGACCCCGCCATCAACCACGCCCCGACCACTGCGAACAGTACCATTGACGGTAATTTCGCCTTAAGCCAGTCACTGGCCTTCGGCGGCAACAATTCGGCCCTGATTATAGGTCTTGAGGAAGAGTGATGACATCCCTGACCATCAACGGCATCGGCCCGGTCGGTGCCTTCGGCGCCGGCTTGGCCGACTTCAAGGATGCTCTTCCGGGCAACCGCAAAATCAGACCGGAAATCACCCGCGTCACCACCCGCAACGGTGATTGCGATTTGCCGGTTTTCCGAACCGACACCAAAGCTCTGGCAGATTTCATAAACCTTCGCAAACTGCGGCGGCTCGATAACTTCTCCCGGATGGCTTTACTTGGTGCCGTTCTCGCAGTCGCGGATTCAGCCCAACCGTTAAACGGAAGCCGCACCGGTTTAATTGTCGCCAGCGCCCACGGAGCCAGCGCCACGACTTTCGCATTCCTTGATTCCGTCATCGACAATGGTGACGCACTCGCCTCGCCAACCCTGTTTTCGAATTCCGTCCACAATGCCGCGGCCGCCCATATCGCTGAACATTTTCAGATTACCGGCCCGACCTTAAGCCTGGCCCAGGGGTTAAATTCCCTGACTATGGCCTTGCTGACCGCCGCACAATGGCTGGACCGCGGCCCCATCGATACGGTTTTATGCGGAGTCATCGACTGTTACTGTGAGGTTCTGGGTTATTGCCGGCAAAGTTATAATGAAGCCCAGCAAAACCCGGAAACAAAATCTTTTTCCGGCCTGGGTGAAGGTGCTTTATTTCTTCACCTGAGCCGGGTCCGAAATGATGACCCCAAGCCTAAACACGGCTATCTCAACAAAATTGAGCTTAATCTGACGGCGCCGGCGGCGGGGCTGCCGTTTATCAGTTCCACCTCCGCTTGCCACCGGCAGGCGTGCGCCGAGCGAAAAACTAAGATCGCAGCCGCCGCAAACCGGCTCCCAATAGACCTGTTGCCCATTTGCGGGGAGTTGCCGATCCCCACCAGCTTTGATCCGGCGGCGGCCGCCGTTCTCCTTGAGGACCGGTCTTTATTCAGCCATTACATACGATTAGAGAAGTTCACCGGCTTAAACTTTGCCAATACCGCCATCGGCTGCTGGCAGCCGATGGCGGCAAAGCCACAAAAACCGTTGACAGGAAACTGTTATTGGATTACGAATCACGCTGATTTTGATTTTGCTGCTGTAACTATTCAGCCGAATCCGGGGTCGGGCGCGGTTTTTCTCCGCTAGGCGTTAAGATTTCTGTTTTTCCTTTAAGCTCGCTGCGCCCGCCTTGCAAAACTCGCTTACGCTCAAACAGTTGCAATGCTAATGCGGGAACAAATCCCGCAACCCAAACAGGGCCTTGCGGCCCGCACCCAGGGGCACTTCCGCTGGTCGCAAATAAGTGCTCTTATCAGAACATTTTCTTGTTTTAAAACAAGAAAATAACCTGTAAGGCACTAATGGGCTCCCGCTCGCTTCCGAAAAACAGCGAAATCGTTTCCGCAACCGCTTACGAAAAACCACCCCCGCCCCCTCCAGAAGGTGGGGGGGTAAAATTTGGCTGAATAGTTACGTTTTTTTAAGGTTAAGCTGTGCCAGCACCCAGTCAACGGCCTGATTAAGATCCGTACAGATTCGTGTGGGTTTGATCCGGCAGATTTTGAGCTTTTCTTTCTCCTGCCGGCCGTAGCCGGTTTCAACCAGAAGGCCTGGCGCTCCGGTTTTCAGGCCGAGTTCAACATCAACCAGTTTATCCCCGATAACATAAGAGTTTTTTAGATTAATGTGATGTTTTTCGGCGGCGGCCAAAAGCATTCCCGGGGCCGGTTTGCGGCAGTCGCAGGCAGTTTTATAGGGGGGCTTGCCGATATCAGGATGGTGCGGGCAGTAAAAGAAGTCATCAATATGGGCATTTTCTTTTCGTAGTAATTTTTGCAGATAGTTGTGTGACTGATTGACAAAATCTTCGCTGAATTTCCCGCGGGCGACTCCGGATTGATTCGTAACCAGAATAACCGGAATCCGCCGGCGGTTAAGTTTGGCGATGGCGGCGGCCGCCGCCGGTAACAGTTCAATATCTTCAAGTCGGCTTAAATAGTTGACCTCGCGGATGATCGTACCGTCCCGGTCGAGGAAAACCGCGAGGTTCTGGCGGGCGGCGCTCATACTTTCGCCACCCGGTTTTTTCCGCAAGTAATATCATTAAGAAGAGCCCGAAGCTTAGCCTCATTATCTATTTTCAGATCGATTTCGGCAACCCACATATTCATAAGAAAATTTTTATCGGCGATCCCGGCCCCGGTCGCCAGCCGCAGTTTGTCGGCATCTTTGGCGCTGGTTATCAAGGGGCGTTCCCGGGATGTTTTTTTCAGGTTGATCAGGTCTTTGCCGGTATAGACGTGGTGATCCTCAAAGGGCATCGTTTCGGCAAGTTTGAGGCCCGCGTCTTCAAGCTGATTAAAGAAATAGTCATTGTTGGCGAGTCCGGCAACCGCACAAAACGGGCCCTTAGTTTTAATTTCATTTAACGACAGTTCCTGCTTGTCGGCAAGCCGGGTAAATTTTTGATAACGGTAAGCGGCGCAAAAGAGTCGCCGCGGCGGCCGGTGATTTAAGACCGGCGCCGCCAGGGCGTAAAATTTCTGCCGCCGCTGGTCAAATTTATTAAAGATAATTGCATCAGCTCTTTTTAAAGAAGAGATTGATTCCCGTAAGGGCCCGGCGGGCAGGGTGCGGCCGTTGCCGAAGATCTGTTGGCTGTCGATCATTATCAGGTTGAAATTCCGGCGCAGGCGGCGATGCTGAAAGCCGTCATCCATCAGGATTATATCGGCAAGATCATTCTCAACCACAGCTGTAGCCCCGCGGACCCGATCGGCATCAAGAACCAGAGTGATTCCCGGCAGCTGCCGCCGGAGCATCAGCGCCTCGTCGCCGATAATCTCAGGTGTCAGGCTTTCAATGTCAGTCGCGCTGGTAATTATGATTTGTTTTTTTTCATTTTTACGCCCATATCCCCGGGAAAGGATTGCAACCCGAAGATTTAGGGATTGGCAATGCCGGGCGAGGTAAGCTGTCATCGGGGTCTTGCCGGTGCCGCCGCTGCTGATGTTGCCGACACAGATTATCGGAAGAGCGACGGCTTTACTTAAGCCGGGCAGTAGATCGTAGGCCAGGTTGCGACAGCCCATAATAGTTTTGTAAAACAGAGCCGTCGGCCGGAGCAGGAATGAGTTGATGATACTATTCAAATTGTTATATGGTCAATTTTTTTAACTATTCAGCCGAATCCGGGGTCGGGCGCGGTTTTTCTCCGCTAGGCGTTAAGATTTCTGTTTTTCCTTTAAGCTCGCTGCGCCCGCCTTGCAAAACTCGCTTACACTCAAACAGTTGCAATGCTAATGCGGGAACAGATCCCGCAACCGCTTGCGAAAAACCACCCCTGCCCCTCCGGAAGGTGGGGGGTAAAATTTGGCTGAATAGTTACCAATTTTTTTAACCACGAAAAACACGAAAAAACACGAACGGTTTTTCAGCGTGAAACGGGGCTTATCTCAGGTAGCCTTCAACGCAGATATCGTTGTCGAAATTGCGGATAGTAATATCTTTTAGCGGCTGAGCCTGAGCGATTGTTTCGGCACCATGGCCACTTATCATACCGAGACTGCCGCGGCCGCCGATGAGAATCGGGGCGTAAAAGAAACAGATTTTGTCAATAATCTGATTATCCAGAGCCGAACCGTTGATTTCAGAACCGCCCTCAATCAGAACCGAGGTGATTTCCCGGGCCCCCAGAATTTTCATCAATTCGGCGAGATCGAGCTGGCCCAGATTGTTGCAGGGGAGAACCAGGATATCCCGAACCAGATTACGGTAAGGGGCAATTTTCTTCTCATCATGCTCTCTGGTGGCCAAAAGTACCCGCTCCCGACCGTCCGGGCCGAAAATTTTTGAGTCAAGCGGCGTCCGCAGCAGCGAATCGACGACAATGCGGTAGGGATTTCGCGGTTTTTCGCCGGGGATCCGGGCGGTCAGGCGTGGATTATCTTTAAGCAGGGTGCCGATGCCGATCAGGATCGCGTCATGGGCGGCCCTTAACTGGTGGACGTAGCGGCGTGACTTTTCGTTGGTAATCCACTGCGAATGGCCGGTTCGGGTGGCGATCCTGCCGTCAAGGCTGGCCGCGGTTTTAATCGTGACGAAAGGGATTCCGGTAGTAATGAATTTATTCCAGAATTCATTAAGCCGGCGGCACTCTTTTTCCAAAAGTCCGGTTTCAACCTTGATTCCGGCCTTTCGCAGTTGTTCGATTCCGCGGCCGGCAACCCGGGGATTGGGGTCCAGAGTTCCGGCGACAACCCGGCTGATTTTAGCTTTAATGATTGCCGCGGTGCAGGGCGGGGTGCGGCCCTGATGATTGCAGGGTTCCAGAGTGACATAGAGATCGGCGCCAAAAGCCCTGGCTCCGGCTTCGCGTAAGGCGAAAATTTCAGCATGGGGCTCACCCGCCCGAGGATGGAAACCGGAACCGATAATCTTCCCGTCAGCCACGACCACAGCTCCGACCAGCGGGTTGGGCGCGGTCAGACCGGAGGCTTTACGGGCCAGGGCCAGCGCTTTCATCATAAAGTTTTGGTCTGAATCAGAGAAGTTGCTCATATTCGGCATTGTCAGGGTTGTCGGGAGTGGGTTTTTACGGGTTCTGTCCCCGCATCAGTCGGGGTCGGGATTGTGTTTCAGCAGGCCCTGTAACTCCTGCATGAACTCGCCGATATCCTTAAACTGCCGGTAAACCGAGGCGAAACGGATATAGGCGACCTCGTCCAGATTTTTCAGCGCCGCCATAACGTGTTCGCCGATAACCGCGACCGGGACCTCTTTTTCACCGTGTTCAAGGAGTCTTTGCTCAAGCTCATTCAGGATATCTTCGATCTGCTCCTGACTGACGGCCCGTTTCTCGCAGGCTTTGCGAATTCCGCTTTCGACCTTGTGTCGGTCATAGGCAACCCGGTTTGAATTACGTTTAATGATCAGCGGCAGGTTGATTTCAATACGTTCAAAGGTGTTGAAACGCCGTTTACAGGATAGGCATTCCCGCCGGCGCCGGATTACAGTCGAATCTTTGGCCGTGCGTGAATCGATAACCTTATCTTCATTATAACTGCAGAAAGGACATCTCATCTCAGCCGCCTTCTGATTTTGCCAGAATAACCACCTTGAGCCCGGCTTCATTCAGCATTTCACTCGCTAATTCATCGGGATAGGAATTGCCGATAATGATTTTCTTGATCCCGGCATTGATGATCATTTTGGCGCAGATTATACAGGGCTGGTTGGTGCAGTAAATCTCTCCCGATTCAATGCTGACCCCATGCGAGGCCGCTTGCACAATCGCATTCTGCTCCGCGTGCATTCCCCGGCAGAGTTCATGGCGCTCTCCCGAAGGGATATTAAGTTCGTCGCGCAGACAGCCGCGGTCAAGGCAGTGGCGAATGCCGGTGGGGGTGCCGTTATAACCGGTGGTGAGAATGCGGTTGTCCTTAACGATAATGGCTCCCACTTTGCGTCTGACACAGGTAGAACGGGTCGCGATAAGCTTAGCGATTTCCATAAAATAAGTCTGCCAGTCAGGTCGTTTCGCAGTCGGGCTCGGCATAATTTAATCCTTTGCTGGTGTCGTGAAAAAATCCGTCATAACAGATGCTTATAAATCGGAAAGCGGGCGCAGAGATCGCGGATGGTAGTCCGGACCTTATTGATGACCGAGTCATCTTCGGGATTTTTCAGTACCTGTTCAAGACAGTCGGCGACAATCTCCATTTCCGCTTCCCGCATGCCGCGGGTTGAGGCAATCGGGGTGCCGATGCGAATGCCGCTTGGGTCGTTCGGGGTGCGCGGGTCAAAAGGAATCCCGTTTTTATTAATCGTGATCCCGGCTTTATCGAGAGCCGTTTCAGCTCCCTGGCCCTTTACCGGAAGATCAGTCAAATCAATCAGGAAGAGATGGTTGTCAGTTCCGCCGGAGACAATCCGAAAACCTTTTTCCTGGAGTTTGCCGGCGAGGAAGGTCGCATTGATGACGGTCTGTTTCTGGGTGGCAATAAATTCCTGATCCAGAGCTTCCTGGAAGGCGACCGCCTTGGCGGCAATTGTCTGCATCAGCGGGCCGCCCTGGAGGCCGGGAAAGATGGCTTTGTCAATTTTCGCGGCATACTGTTTACGGCACAAAATCATCCCGCCGCGTGGTCCGCGCAGGGTTTTGTGAGTGGTGGTGCTGACAAAATCAGCATAAGGCACCGGGGACGGGTGCGCGCCGGCGACAATCAGGCCGGCAATATGGGCGATATCAACCATAAAAAAGGCGCCAACTTTATCGGCAATCTCCCGAAAACGGGGAAAATCAAGAGTGCGGGAATAAGAACTGGCCCCGGCGACAATTATTTGCGGCTTTTCTTTCAGCGCCAGTTCTTCGATGGCGTCGTAATCCAGCATCTCGGTTTCCCGGTCAACCCCGTAGTAGACCGAACGGTAGAATTTGCCGGAAAAACTTACTGAAGCGCCATGTGTAAGATGGCCGCCGTGGGCCAGGTTCATGCCGAGAATCTTGTCTCCGGGCTCAAGCACACTATGATAAACCGCCATATTGGCAGATGATCCCGAAAGCGGCTGCACGTTGGCGTGTTCAGCGCCAAATAAGGCTTTGGCCCGATCAATCGCCAGTTGCTCCACCTGATCGACAAACTGGCAGCCGCCGTAATAGCGTTTGCCGGGATAACCTTCAGCGTATTTATTGGTTAAAACACTGCCTTGGGCATCAAGAACCGCCTGGCTGACGCAGTTCTCGGAGGCGATCATAATCAGTTTACTCTCTTCGCGTTCAGTCTCCTGGTTGATAAGGGCCTTAATCTCCGGGTCAACCACAGCTATCGGGGCCGCGATGTTACGGGTAGTATTCAGGTTGCGGTTTTCAATAAGATCAAGACGCCGCTGGTGGCGGCCGTTTTCATATTCACTCTCAAGCCATATTTTGACAAGTGCCAACGCGTTTTCCGGGCTCAAAACCCGACCGCCCAGGACCAGTATATTAGCGTTGTTATGCTCTTTTGCCATGCGCGCCGTAAATTTATCATGAACCAGGGCCGCCCGGATATTCCGGTGGCGGTTTGCGGTAATCGACATACCGATTCCGGTGCCGCAGACAAGAATTCCTGAAGCCTCAGGTTCTTCGGTAATCCGGGCTGCCATCCGGTGGGCGAATTCCGGATAGTCAACTGATTCTTCTGAGTCGGTACCCAGGTCGTCGAAAGCAATCTTTGGAGCCAGTCTCTCTTTAATAAATTCTTTCAGGGCAAAGCCGCCATGATCACTGGCGATAAACAAGGTTTTTGCGGGGGTAACACTCATCAGACGATTTCTCTCGATTTAGAATTAGAACTGGGGTCAGGCTTGACTTATGGGTATTCTCTTTTAATATGCTGAAAAAGCCAGGGTGGCATTGGTGCCGCCGAAGCCGAATGAATTACTGATGACCTTTTTGACCGGGGCCGTAACCGCTTTGTTCGGCACATAATTCAAGTCACAGTCCGGGTCCTGATTGTCGATATTGATGGTCGGCGCGACTTTGCCGTCACGGATTGTCAAAATTGAATAGATGGCTTCAACCGCGCCGGTACCGCCGAGCATATGTCCGGTCATCGATTTACTGGAGCTGATTAAAAGTTTCCCGGCATGTTCGCCGAAAACCTTTTTGATTGCCTGGGTTTCGTAAAGATCGTTGAAGTAGGTTGAGGTTCCGTGGGCATTTATATAATCAACCTCATCCGGGGCAAACCCGGCATCCTGGATTGCCATTTCCATTGAGGCGGCGGCGCCGATCCCTTCAGGCGCCGGTGACGCGATATGAAAAGCATCGCAGGAGCTGCCGTAACCGGCTAATTCCGCCAAAATGGGGGCGCCCCGTTTCAAGGCGAATTCAAGTTCTTCCAGAATAATCACGCCGGCGCCCTCGGCCGGGACAAAACCGTCACGATCCTTGTCGAAAGGGCGGCTGGCTTTAGTCGGCTCGTCATTACGGGTGGAAAGGGCTTTCATGGCATTAAAACCGGCAACACACAGCGGTGTGACTGCCGCCTCGGTGCCGCCGCAGATCATAACATCACTGACATTGCGCTGAATTATCTTCATACCCTCGCCGATTGAGTGGGTGCCGGTGGCACAGGCGGTAACGGTTGAGATGTTCGGTCCCTTGGCCTGATAGCGGATAGCGATATTGCCGGGGGCCAGATTGGCGATCATCATCGGGATGAAAAAAGGCGATACCCGGCGCGGGCCTTTTTCGAGCATTATCTTGTGATATTGTTCCAGGCAGGGGAGCCCCCCCAGCCCGGCCCCAACCGAAACGCCGACGCGCGGGCTTAACGAAGGTGTTACCTCAAGTTTTGCCATCGACATTGCCATATCCGCTGCCGCCAGGGCGAAATGGATGAATCTATCCATCTTTCTCACCTCTTTAGACTCAACAAAATCGGTTACTTCAAAATCGGTAACCTGACCGGCGATTCTGGTGGCAAATTTTTCGGTATCAAATGAAGTTATCGGGCTGATGCCGGATTCTCCGGCCAAAAGCCGCTGCCAGTTTTTTTCAACCCCGGTTCCGAGCGGGGTAACCATGCCAACTCCGGTAACGACGACTCTGCGCTGCACTTGTTCACCTCTTTATAAATCATTTGTTTGCCCGTTGCCGTTGCCGGGCTGCCGGGCAGTTTCTGGTTGCTGGGTAAGACTAAATTCAGAACCCTGGCTTTCTATCGATAATAACGACAATTGTAAAGAAAAAAACGCCGCTTCCGGCAGGGAAGAGGCGTCTTTTGCTTAAGATCCAAACCCGTTGTCATTTGCACGGGAGTTAAAGTTTTTACGGTTTTTCTTTAAGATGTGTGCTGTTTGACGAAATCGATCGCTTTCCGGACAGTCGTAATCTTTTCCGCATCTTCATCAGAGATCTCAATGCCGTATTCTTCTTCGAAGGCCATAACCAGTTCTACTGTATCCAGAGAGTCGGCACCGAGGTCATCAATGAACGATGCATCATCACTGATCTCGCTGACATCATTAAGGCCCAGTTTCTCCGCAATAATCTCTTTAATTTTTACTTCAATTGACATCTTTTCGTTCTCCTTGGCTTAAAGTTTAAAAAATAGTCGGTGATTTCGTCAATGCGGTAAGTGGTTATCACCTGGTGTCTTTTACGCTATTAACATGCCCCCATCGACCTGCAAGACCTGGCCGGTGATATAGTCGGCCATCGGTGACAGCAGAAAGAGGGTGGCGTTACAGACATCATTGACCGTGCCCAGGCGGTTGACCGGAATGATCTCTTTAATCTTGTTCCGGGCTTTTTCGTCCATGACTTGAGTCATTTCAGTTTCAATATATCCCGGGGCGATAAGGTTGCTGGTGATGTTTCTGGAGGCGACCTCACGCGCGATGCTGCGGCCGAAGCCGATAATCCCGGCCTTGGCGGCGGCGTAATTGGCCTGACCGCTGTTGCCCATCAGGCCGATTACCGATGTGAGCGAAACGATGCGGCCGTAGCGTTTCTTGATCATACTGCGGATAACCGCTTTGGTACAGTTAAAGCAGCCTTTGAGGTTGACGGCCATAACCTCGTCCCAATCACTTTCTTTCAGGCGCATCAGGAGATTGTCCCGGGTGATACCGGCATTATTGATGAGAAAATCAATCTGGCCGGCTTCCTTGACAATACTACCGACCATATCATTACAGGCCTTGAAATTCGAAACGTCAACCTGGTAAAACGCGGCCGGGCTACCGCCCGGCGGCAGGTCGGCGTTAATTGATTTTTCAACTTCGCCGCCGAGTTCCGCGTTGGTGCCGCAGAAAAATACCCGGGCTCCGTGTCGGGCCAGGGTGGTTGTCAGCACTTTGCCGATTCCGCGGGTGCCGCCGGTAACCAGTGCAACCTTGCCGGTGAAATCAAATGGGTTGGGTAAGCTCATTAGGCGTAACTCTCAGCTATTTTGTCAAGATCGTCCGGAACGGCCAGATTAAGGGTTTTGATTTTCCGGTTGATGCGGCGCATAAGGCCGGACAGAACCCGGCCCGGGCCGATTTCAATAACTCTGGTAACCCCTTCATCGACTGCCAGAAGCATCGATTCCTCCCAGCGGACCGCGCTGCTGACCTGTTTGATCAGAAGCTCCCGGACGGTGTCGACCGAGTAGTTGGCGGCCGCGTCGACATTGGAAATGACCGGAATCTGCGGGGCGTCAAGTTTAACCTCACTGAAACGATCGGCGAGTTTTTCGGCCGCCGGCCGCATCAGGGAGCAGTGAAACGGGGCGCTGACCGGCAGTTTCACAACCCGGCTGGCGCCGGCCTGCTGCGCTTTCTCGCCGGCTTCCATAATTGCCGGGGTGTGGCCGGAGATAACAATCTGACCGGGACAGTTATAGTTGGCGGGCTCGACGATTTTGTCCTTTTTATGGTCGGTTGCTTCAGAGCAGATTTCTCTGACCTGCTCCGGTTTCATACCCATAACCGCGGCCATGGTTCCGAGCCCGACCGGGACGGCGCTCTGCATAAAGTTGCCGCGGGCCCTGACGACGCGGACGGCATCAAAAAACGGGATGGTGCCGGCGGCGACCAGGGCGGAATATTCGCCGAGGCTGTGGCCGGCGGCGATTACCGGCTTCAAGTTGAGTTTTTTGCTCAGAACCCGATAGGCGGCGATACTGGTCGTCAGAATTGCCGGCTGGGTGTTGGCGGTTTGATTGAGTTCTTCAGGCGTGCCGTTGAAACAGATTTTTGTCAGGTCTTCGCCCAAAGCTTCACTGGCTTCGGCGAAAGTCTCACGGGCCTCGGCAAAATTATCGTAAAGCTCTTTGCCCATGCCGATATGCTGCGATCCCTGTCCGGGAAAAACGAATGCAGTCTTATGGTCGTTGCTGTTCAATGTTTGGTCTCCCTCTAATCAGATTAGCAAGAAATTTCAGTACTGAACGGTTTTTAATTTATCTATAAACCGTCATTATAGTGGCTTTGCCGGGCTTATGTCAATAAAAACCGGTCAATTTTTTTCTCCGTCACTATCACTTTCCGCCGCGTCCTTGGTGATAATACGGTCTTTTATCTGGTTCCAGATCTTCTTTTTCGGCAGAAGTTTCTGGATTTCATGGTTTTTGTCAAGTTCATCAAGCAGGTGGTCGTTGACCCTCTGCTCGGCAAATTCAGCACAGAGCCGGATACCGTTTTTGATCGCTTTGCGGCAGGAAGAACCATGGGCGATAAAACAGTTTCCGTTAACTCCTAAAAGGGGGGCCCCGCCGTATTCAGCGTAGTCGATGCGTTGTTTCATCTCCCGCAGGCCGCTTTTACAGAGTAAGGCGCCCATTTTTCGCATAAAATTCGCGCTCAGTGAACTGCGGAGAATCTCGGTCATGGAAAGTGCTAAACTCTCCGAGGTTTTCAAAACGATATTGCCGACAAAACCGTCACAGACAATCACATCAAGCTCGCCGGTATAAATATCCCGGCCTTCAACCGAACCGTAATAGTTCAGGGGGCTGTTTTTTAAAAGTTCGTGAGTGCCGCGGGTCAACTCGTTGCCTTTACTCTCTTCTTCGCCGTTGCTCAAAAGGCCGACTGTGGGAAATTTGCGGTTCATGACCCGCTGGGCGTAGACGCTACCCATGATGGCAAACTGGGCGAGATGGAGGGGGGCGCAATCAACATTGCCGCCGACATCAAGGATGGTGACCGGCTCTTTCAGGGTCGGCAGGCAGGTAACAATCGCGGGCCGGTCAATCCCTTTAAGCTTTTTGAGGGTGACCATGGCGATGGCCATGGTCGCGCCGGAATTGCCGGCGGAGATAAAGCCCTGGGCCCGGTCGTCCCGCACCAGCCTTAAACCGACAGCAATGGACGATTCACGTTTGCGGCGCATCGCCTTGCTCGGTGAATCGTCCATGGTGACGACTTCAGCGGCCGGTTGGATAAAAATCGGCAGGTTTTTGATGTCGTATCCGGCGAGTTCCTTTTCGATCCTTTCCTGGATTCCGACAAGGATAATCTGCAGGTTTAAATCCCGGGCCGCCGCCACCGCGCCGGCTACAACTTCTTCCGGGGCCCGGTCGCCGCCCATGGCATCAACTGCAATTTTCATGGGCGACCTTGTTTCGGCGGAGGTTGACTGCTAATGAGCTTTTTTGCGCAAGGCCAAAAACAGTGAAAAAAGGAACCCCGGCATAACCACCTTCGCAACGAGGGGCCATCGGGGATTAGTCGACTTCGATAAAGGTTTCACCTTTATAGGTGCCGCAGGCGGAACAGACCCGGTGGGGAATAGTCGTTGCCTGACAGTTGGGGCAGGTGCTGGTCTGCGGGGGCGTGAGCGCTAAATGGGAACGGCGCTGCCGTTTTCTGGCTTTGGATGTTCTTCTTTTCGGTACAGCCATTATCTTTCTCCAATGAAAATTTTATTGTTATTATGGTGGTTTGCGTCGGCGCGAATCTCTATCCCGGCCGCAAGTAAATTCCGAACAAAAAAGCGCCGTATACTATCTTGCCCGGTTGTTATTGTCAAGCCCAAAAATTTAATTAGCACCTTACAGGTTTTTTCGGTTTGAAAAAACAAGAAAATGTTCTGATAAGAGTACTTATTTGCGGCCCAAGAACTTTCTTTTGGGTTGCGGGAACTGTTCCCGCATTAGCAATTATCAAGCACCTGATTATGCAAATCGATTATACTGTGGTCGTTTGTCAGGATATAATCCAGGGTGGACTTGACCCGGAACCTGGCCTTGTTGATAAAAATTTCAGCCATATTTGCTTTCCGTTCGGAGAGCAGGCCGTCACGACATAAAAGATAGGCATAGATTATGTCGCAGGTCATATTGACCAGCCGGGCAGCGTGATATTCCTGGAAGGTTGAGTCATTCTTGCCTTTGATGAATGAGACCGCCATCTCGAGGTTGGAGCGCATCTGCTGGGCGTTTTTGAAGGTCTCGCCCAGTTTGGCCAGGTCATAATTTTCTTCGTAATCGCTGAGTCTTTCCGAAACCACCCCGGCGATAATCCCGCCTAACGCGGCCACCGCCTGCAACTGGGTGGTGCCTTCGTAAATATTGGTGATCCGGGCGTCGCGGTAGTGGCGCTCGACATCAAATTCTTTGGTAAATCCGACGCCGCCGTGAATCTGAATCGCGTCATAAGCGACTTTGTTCGCCATTTCCGCAGCGGAACTTTTTGCCAGCGGGGTAAACAGCGATGCCAGCCGGGTGTAGCGTTTCAGGTCGGTTTTCAGATCGGCGGCCCGGTCCGGGTGCTTTTCGATCCGGGCCTCAATACCTTCTTTAATATCGACAATGACTGAGGTTTCATAAACCAGGGAGCGGGCCGCTTCGATCGAAATTTTCATCTCGGTCAGCATTTCGTAGATAACCGCGAAGTTGCGGACCGGCTGTTTGAACTGGGCCCTATCATTGGCATAGGCGTAAGCCTTACGATAAGCCGCTTCGGCAATACCGACCGCCTGGGCCGCGACCGCGAGCCGGGCACCGTTCATCAGATAGATGGTATATTTAATCAGACCGAGTTTGCGTTTACCTAAAAGTTCAGCTTTGGCGTTGTTGAACTGGAGTTCACAGGTCGGCGAGCCGGTAATCCCGAGTTTATGTTCAATCCGGCGGACTCTCATATCTTCATCACGTTCGTAGATAAAGAGTGAGAGCCCGCGGCCGCTGGTCGAGCCCTCTTCCGAGCGCGCCATAACCAGGGAAATGTCGCCGCAGCCGTTAGTGATGAAGCGTTTGACTCCGTTTAAGCGCCAGACGCCGTTTTCATCCTGATGGGCCCGCATCGCGACCGACTGCAGATCGGAACCGGAATCGGGCTCGGTTAAAGCCATTGAACCCATGACTTCGCCCGAAGCAAATTTAGGCAGGTATTTCAGTTTCTGCTCTTCGGAGGCGAACTTGGCGATGGTGTCGCTTAAACCCTGGAGGCCGAAGACCAGCATCAGTGAGGCGTCAGCCCGGGAGATGATTTCGATGGCGGCGGAAAAGACCGTAATCGGCATATTGATGCCGCCGTATTTCCGCTCCATTGTAAAACCGGCAAGATCGGCCTGATTGAGTCGTTCGATGGTTTCCCGGATACCTTTAGGGTAGGTGACGACCCCGTCGGCAAACTGCGCCCCCTCTTCATCAACTCCCCGGGCCCGGGGTTCGGCGAATTCACCGGCAATTTCGCCGACGATTTCCAGGACTTTATTGTAGTTTTCGAGGGCGTCCGCCGTATCTTTCGGGGCGTAGGGGAATTCATCTTTAGCGCTGAAACCATCCTCTTTCAAGTCGATTACCCGACTTAAATCGAGGTTTTTCATATGAAAAAGTATATCCGGATTATCTTGAAAAAAGTTTGCCATCTTAAAGTTACTCCTTAGTGCCTTACAGGTTGTTTCCCTGTTTTAAAACAGGGAAATGTTTTGATAAGAGTACTTATTTGCGCCCAACGGAAGTGCCCTTGGGGTGCGCCCAGCGGATTGCCCCTGGGTGCGGGGCACAAAGCCCTGTTTGGGTTGCGGGAGTTAGTTCCCGCATTAGGCTTTTTTGTAAGCTTTGATCATTTTGCTCAGAACATCTTTTACGTCACCGACAATCCCGTAGTGAGCGATAGCAAAAATCGGGGCGTTGGGATCCTTGTTGATAGCGATAATCCGTTTAGCTTCGGACATTCCGGCCCGATGCTGAATCTGGCCGGAGATGCCGCAGGCGATATAGAGATTGGGGCGGACCGTAACCCCGGTCTGGCCGACCTGATGTTCTTTGGCGAGAATACCGGAATCAACTACCGGCCGGGAGCAGCCTAATTCGCCGCAGAGCGCCGCCGCCAGAGTCCGGGCCAGTTCGATGGCTTCCGGGTCGGACGCGCCCATCCCCGCCGAGACGATAATCTGGGCCGCTTTCAGGTTAACGGCTTTTTCTTCCGTAATCACTTCCAGGACTTCAGTCAGGAAATCTTCATCCGCGACCGTGCAGGCTTCATTGATGATTTCAACCTTTGCTTTGGGGTCGGGGTCAATCATCTTCATAACCCCTTCCCGGACGGTCGCCATACTCGGCACGCTTTCCGGTGAAACAATGGTGGCGACAATATTGCCGCCGAAAGCGGGGCGAATCTGCAGCAGGGTATTTTTATAGGTTTTTTCCTTGATTTGATGCTCGCCGATTTTAAGATCGGTACAGTCGGCGGTCAAACCGCATTTCAAGGCCGAAGCTACCCGGGGGGCGACATCGCGGCCCATGGTTGTGGCACCGAAAAGAACGATGCCGGGCTTGTGCGCCTTGATAGCGCTGACCACGGTTTTGGCGTATGGAACCGAGCTGAAAAAGGCCAGCCGTTTATCATCTGTATAGTAAACCCGCTGACAGCCGTAGTGGCCTAATTGAGCTAGTTCATCGCTCAGGTTATAGCCGATAGCCACAGCTTCGACTGCGCCCCCGAGTTCACCGGCCAGTTTCCGGGCGGCGCCCAGTAACTCAAGGCTGACTTCGGCTATTTTCCCGGCCCGGGACTCGACGAAAACCATTACATTTTTTTTGTTGTTCATATTGTTTTTAACTCCTGATGCGGGAACCGATCCCGCAATCCAACCGAGCCTTTTCGGCCCGCAAATAAGTACTCTTATCAGAACATTTTCTG
>WFRP01000068.1 GCA_015486505.1 Pseudomonadota bacterium
CGATTATTCATGTCCAGCAGGCTGACCAGCGCGGCAATGCCCGGATCAAGGGGCTGACTTTTGCTGATGTTGAGCAGGCTAAAGCCGCCCGCCATCTGATTATAACCTGTGAGGAGCTGGTCAGTGAGGATTATCTCAAGCAGGAACCGGATCATAATCAGATCCCGTTTATCCAGGTTGACGCGGTTATCCCGATTCCCTGGGGCGCCTGGCCGACCGCCTGCTACAAATACTATGATTACGATCCGAATTATTTACAAAACTACCGGCAGGCGGCGGCCGACGACAAGCTTTACCGGAAATACCTGGCTGAAAACATCATCAATCCTGCCGCACAGAGCGAGTTCCGCGAGCGCATTCCGGCAAGTCGCCGCCAGGTGCTGGCCGCCGACTCTGAAACCGGCTACGCCACCGGCCTTGAGCGCGGCGGCCGTTAAAACAGCCGCAATAAAGTAACGAAAAAAATAACTTAACAAAAAAGGTTATGGGAAAATCAGACTTAAATTACAGCCTGCGGGAGATGATGACGATTGCCGCCGCGCGGGAGATCAAAGATGGCGACATCGTCTTCTGCGGCACCGGAATCTCGATGCTGGCGGCAATGGCGGCCAAACATATCAATGCCCCGTTGAGCACCATTTTTTTTGAGACCGGCGCCATTGATGCCCGGCTGGAAGAGGTGCCGCTCGCGGTGGCCGATTCGCGGGTTATGTACGCCACGGCCGTTAACGGCGGTCTCGCCGATGCCTTTGCCACCATGCAGAACCGCTTTACCGGCAGCCGGGTCGTCGGTATTTTAGGCGCGGCCCAGATCGATATTTACGGTAACTTAAATTCCACGGTAATCGGTGATTACCGGCAGCCGGAGATCCGCTTTTCCGGCAGCGGCGGCGCCTGTGATGTCGCCAGTTTTGTCAGCCGGACAATCATCTTTATGCAGCATGAAAAACGAAAATTTGTCAAAAAACTTGACTATTTCACCAGCCCGGGCTGGATTGACGGCCCCGACGGCCGCGAAAAAACCGGTCTCGACCCCGGCGGCCCGGAAGCGGTAATTACCAATCTCGGGATTTTGCGTTTCGACAATGAAAGCAGGAAAATGTATCTTGCGGCCTGCTATCCCGGGATCAACCCGGAAAAAGTGCAGGAGAAAACCGGCTTCAAACTTGATTTGAGCCGGGTGCAAACAGCGCCGCCGCCGTCAGCCGCGGAGCTTAAAATCTTACGCGAACACTGCGATCCGCAAAGGTTAATCCTGGGTCAGTAAGCAGCGTAACTATTCCGCGTACTCTTCAATATCCCAATGTTTGGTGTCCAGACGCGTGGTCAGCACCGGACAGGGGGAATGGCGGACAATTTTTTCCGCGACACTGCCCAAAAGGATATGCGACAATCCTGTATGCCCGTGTGTCGACATAACGACAAGATCGGCATCAATCTCCTCGGCATAGGCGACAATCTCTTCATAGGGGATTCCGTGCCGAATCACCCCGACACATTCTACACCGGAAGTTTCACAGCGTCTTGTGCAGATAACCACTTCATGTTCAATGGTCTCCTGCATATTCGCCATAAACTCAGTCCCGACCTCCAGATTAACATAAGACGGCATATCTTCAATTACCGACAGAATATGCAGAGTCGCGCCGAATTTACGGCAAATTTCAAGCGCGTAACGTAAAGAATTACGGCTGTTCTGTGAACCGTCAGTTAATGCGAGAACCGTTTTAATCATAATTTCACCCCCTTCCCCGATAAAGCAAAAAATTCTCCGCCCCGCGCGACGACAGGCCCGGGCGGCAACCCCGTCATTACTATTCCTTACTATTTAATTAAAGCTTACGGCAACCCTTTTGTCAAGTCAGGATAAAAAAATCATATGTAACTATTCAGCCAAATCTTACCCCCCCACCTTCTGGAGGGGGCGGGGGTGGTTTTTCGTAAGCGGTTGCGGGATTTGTTCCCGCATTAGTGCCTTACAGGTTATTTTCTTGTTTTTTTCGACAGCTTTTTCCAACTGTAAAAACAAGAAAATGTTCTGATAAGAGTACTTATTTGCGCCCAACGGAAGTGCCCTTGGGGTGCGACCAGCGGATTGCCCCTGGGTGCGGGCCGGTAACTTTCTTTTGGGTTGCGGGTTTGTTCCCGCATTAACATTGCAACTGTTTGAGCGTAAGCGAGTTTTGCAAGGCGGGCGCAGCGAGCTTAAAGAAAAAACAGAAATCTTAACGCCTAGTGGAGAAAAACCGCGTCCGGCCCCGGATTCGGCTGAATAGTTACAATCATATTTAATATTTTGTAACTTGACATATCCGCCGGATTAAATGTAATGCAGCAAACTCGACGGCGCACAGCCGGGCATCTCTTCATCATAACAATACGGTCAATCATGCAATTTATTTTCAGGCTCAGCCGGACAATTTTCTGTGGCTTATGGCGTTTTTTAAGTTTCTGCCGCGGCGTTATCGCCAATCTGCTTTTGATAATTCTGATAATTTTTATCGCGGCGAGCTGGTTCGAACAGGAGCCGGTAAACCTGCCGGAATCAGCCGCGCTGTTACTTGACCCAACCGGTAAAATAACCGAAACCGCCCCCGACAACAATCCCTGGCAGCTACTTCTGCGGCAGGAACTTGCAGAGATGCAAAACAGCCCGCTCCAGGACATTCTTGATGTCATTGCCACAGCAACCACCGATTCCCGAATAAAAGTGCTGGTTTTAGACACCAGCGACCTGGAGCAGATAAATCTCAATCAGATAATGACAATCGGCGCCGCCCTGAAAGAGTTTTCCCGGAGCGGAAAAAAGGTTATTGCCGTCGGTGATCATTTCACCCAGAAAGACTATCTCCTCGCCAGCTATGCTGATGAAATCATCTTGAATCCCATCGGCGGGGTTGAGCTTAAAGGTTTCTCCCGCTACCGGCTCTACGGTCGTCAGGCCCTGGAAAAGCTGAAAGTAAATTTCAATCTCTTTCGCGCCGGTGAATATAAATCCGCCCTGGAGCCTTTTTTTCGCGATAACATGTCGGACGCGGCCCGGAGCGCCAACCGGGAGTGGCTCAACGACCTCTGGGGCTACACAACCCGGCAGCTGCTTAAAAATCGACCGCGATTACGACCGGCGAAGCTTGACGATTATATCAACCATTACGATCGCCGGCTGGCGGCCAACCACGGCAATGCCGCCAACACCGCTTTAAGCGCCAGCCTGGTTGACCGTCTTTTATCCCGGCCCAAATTCCGGGATTACATTGCGACTCTGGTGGGCGCGGCCGCGGACGATCCCCATGACTTTGCCCGGATCGACTGGACTGATTACAGCCTGCGGAACGAAAAATCGTATCAAAACCCGCCCACCGCCGCCAGAATCGCCATCATTACCGCCACCGGCGAAATCCTGCCGGGACAGCAGCCCGAAACCCGCATCGGGGCCGAAACTCTGAGCAAACTGCTCAACCGGGCTCGCCGGGCCCCGGAGATTAAAGCCGTAGTCCTGCGTATTGACTCCGGCGGCGGCAGTATGACCGCATCCGAGATCATCCGCCAGGAAATCCTGCAGCTTAAAGCGAGCGGTAAACCCTTAATCATCTCTATGGGGCGCCTGGCCGCTTCCGGGGCTTACTGGATCTCGGCCGATGCCGATGAAATCTGGGCCGAACCCACCACCTTAACCGGCTCCATCGGCGTTTTCGGAGCCTGGCCGACTTTTGAAGAGAGCCTTAAAGAAATCGGCATCAACAGCGATGGCGTCAGCACCAATCCCGAGGCCGGCAAAGCAAGTTTAACCCGCCCATTACTGCCGCAGCAGGCCCGGGCGTTACAGCTTAATGTTAATCAGGGTTATCGACGTTTTCTGGAGATTGTCGCCGGCGGCCGCCGTTTAAGTTTGAACGAGGTCGAAAAACTTGCCGGCGGCCGGGTACTCAGCGGTCTCCGGGCCAAGGAACTGGGGCTGGTCGATCATCTGGGAGATCTGCGGGACGCGGTAAACTCCGCCGGCGCCCGGGTCGGCCTTAACGCTGATGACGCGATCTATCTCCAGGATGAAAAAAGTACCGCCGATGCCATTGGTGAGCTGATAAATAGTCGCCAGAGTTTTTTCACCACCCTGCTCTCCCGGTTTATACCGGAGCCCGATGCTGATTTCAGCCGCGCAATCCAAAATCATAGAGAACTTTTTTTCAATCTCAAAGACCCGCAAAACCTCTATGTCGACAGCCTGCTTGAAAACTTTGCCTTGTAAAAACTTTTTCGCTGCTACCGCGATTGACAAAACATATTAAAGCGACTATAAAGGTTGCTCTTTTTTTACAGTGCCGGATTTATTTAAGTATGCGGCCTTACGGACAGGGTTTGCGTTAGTACCTTACAGGTTATTTTCTGCACCAAAAAACAAGATTTAATAATCAGAAAATGTTCTGATAAGAGTACTTATTTGCGGGCCGAGAAGACCCGATTGGGTTGCGGGATCTGTTCCCGCATTAGTACCTTACAGGTTATTTTCTGCACCAAAAAACAAGATTTAATAATCAGAAAATGTTCTGATAAGAGTACTTATTTGCGGGCCAGAAAGGCTCCGTTTGGGTTGCGGGGATTGTTCCCGCATTAGTCTTTTATTGCCAAGGAGATTTTTAAAATGTGTCGGCTAAGTGCCATAATTTCAGATAGTTACTTTTCCCCAATGGAAAACATCATGGCCCTGGAAACGATGAAAGAGGGGCATGACGGTTCCGGTCTCGGACTGGTTTTGCGCGATTTAGGGGGTGAATTCGAGAATTTGAAAGAGTTCCCGATCCTCTCCGGGATCTGCAGTGAAGCGGGCTTGAAGACCATGGATGAGTACATGGTCAGCTTAGGTTTCAAAACCAAATACCTCTGGGACCCGAAGATTAATGAAGCCGGCTGTGGCATCAAATCCCGGGGCTTCTATTTCGCCCGGGCTTATGAATATCCGGACGAGATTAAAGACGCTGATGAAAAGGTTAAATTTGACCTCTTAGCCCAGACCCGGCTCGATCTACGGGAAATGGGCATGGCGGATGAATCGATCACGGTCTTCTCTTTCTGGCCTGATTTAATCACCTTGAAAGAAGTTGGTGATCCGCTGGATGTCGGCATCTTTTTCGGCCTTGACCAGAAATCTCTCCTGGCGAAGAATATCATGGCCCAGGGACGGCAGAACACTAACTATGCCATCAACCTTTACGCCTGCCATCCTTTCTTTCTCGAAGGTTATTCGACGATGACCAACGGCGAGAATACGGCGTTTATCCCGATTCGCGAGTTTTTGACCGGCCGGGGCCTGCCCGGTTATGTCGGTTATCGCAGCGACAGTGAGGTCTTCTGCCATATTCTCCATTATATGCGCAAGCAGCTCGGCTTCCCCCTGAAATATTACAAAGATGTTATCACCCCGCTTTTTGACCGGGAAATGACCGAACGTTCCGACCGCAAGGCGATTGAGCTTATTAAACGCGTATTACGGCCTTTAACCATTGACGGCCCGAACTGCGTTATCGGTTCCGATATTGACGGTACGATTTTTATGGTTCAGGACGCCAAGAAACTGCGCCCCGGCGTCGTCGGCGGCGTTCCCGGCAAATACGCGCTGATGTCCGAAGTCTGCGGGGTTGATGCCGTAGTCCCTGAACGTGACCGCAGTAAAGATGTTTTCCCCATGAAATACGACATGGTGATGATCAATAAAGATGCCAAGGAGATCAAGATATGGAATCAAAAGCACGGCTCGATGTCAACGGTCAACTGACCTTAAAAGAGCTGCCTTATATAATTCAGTGGGATGCCGCTAAATGTACCCGCTGCGGCCAGTGTACGACGGTCTGCCCGCAGAAAGCAATTGAGCCGGCGGTTTTTGTCCAACGGGTGGTAACCTCAGAAGGTCCTCTGCCCCTGCCCCAGAGCGTCCGTCAGGTCGGCCAGGGGATCAAACAGGTCACCGATATTGAGCGCTACTGTGTCGGCTGCGGCGTCTGCTCGCAGGTCTGCCCCAATGCCGCGATTTTCCCGGAATACAATCCGGTCAACAAGTTTGCCTTCCATAAGAATCAGGGCGGGATTCCGCACAAACGCGGCGGCCGGCGCAACAATACTGAGACCTCGACTCTGGATAAACTTAAATTTACCCGGATCTCAATGCTGACCGACCCGGCTCTGGACGCCGGCCGGCACGAGTTTCACATCCGCACCCTGCTCGGCCGCAATCTCGCCCCGGAGAGTATGCCGCTGACGATTAAAGATGATGAACTCGGTCTCGACGAGATGGCCTATATTCCGCCGACCCGGGAGATTTTCCCGATCCGGATCGGCGGGATGTCCTTCGGCGCCCTCTCTCCGCATATGTGGGAAGGTCTGGCGATGGGGGTGGCCTATCTTAATGAAGTCGAAAATATCCCGGTGGTGATGTGCACCGGTGAAGGCGGTATGCCCTCCCGGCTCTTAAAATCCCGTTTCCTTAAATATTTCATCCTCCAGATCGCCTCCGGCTATTTCGGCTGGGATGAGATTATCCACGCGATTCCGGATATGCAGGAAGACCCGGCCGCGATTGAGATCAAATACGGTCAGGGCGCCAAACCCGGTGACGGCGGCCTGCTGATGGCTTTCAAGGTGCTGGAGTTGATCTCCAAAGTCCGGGGCGTGCCGATGCAGGTTGATCTTGCCTCGCCGCCGACCCATCAGACCAAATACTCAATCGAAGAAGCGGTCGCCAAAATGATTACTTCAATGTCGATGGCTTTCGGTTTCCGGGTGCCGGTCTACCCCAAAATCTCCGGTTCCCAGACCGCGACCGCGGTTTTGAATAATCTCGCCCGTAATCCTTTTGCCGCGGCGTTGACTATCGACGGCGAAGACGGCGGCACCGGTGCGGCCTACAATGTTTCAGTTGACAAAATGGGCCATCCGATCGCATCCAATTTACGCGAGTGCTATCTGAACCTGGTTAAAATCGGCAAACAGAATGAACTGCCGCTCTTTGCCGCCGGCGGGGTTGGTAAAACCGGTTCTTTAGCCGCCAATGCCGCCGCCCTGATTATGCTCGGCGCCTCCGGGGTCGACTGCGGGAAATACATAATGCAGGCGGCCGCCGGCTGTCTTGGTGACGAATACAACCGCTGTAATCTCTGTAATGTCGGACGCTGTCCCAAAGGCATAACCACCCAGGATGCCCGTCTCTACCGGCGGCTTGATCCCGACAAGGTTGCCGAACGGGTGGTCGATGTTTTCAAATCGGCGGATACCGAACTGAAAAAGATCTTCGCGCCGATGGGCCGCAGTACGCAGCTGCCGATCGGGATGTCCGACGGTCTCAGTATCGGTGACAAAGCAATTGCGGATCAACTGCAGATCAGTTTCGCCAGCTAAGTCGAAGTGCAAGCAAAAAACTGTTTTCATTAAATGTTTACATCTATTTTCAGGTCAAAAAATGTACGAAATTAATGGTATTGTAGATAATCAGAGGGTTTCCTCCAAAGAATTGGAAGAGCAAATTCAGGCGGCCGTAAAAAACGGTGAGCGGCAGCTGCGCGTCATTGCCGACGGCCAGCACGGCATCGGCGGCCGGCTCTGGCCGACCCCGGAAGAGAAAACCATAATCATTGACGGAACTTCGGGTCAGCGGGCCGGCAGCATGGGCATGATGGGGACAAAAATCACCATCAACGGCTCCTGCTCCGATGATGTCGGCTGGCTCAACTGCGGCGCCGAGATTACGGTTTTAGGCGACGTTGCCAACGGCGCTCATAATGCCGGAGCCCAGGGCAAACTCTATGTCCAGGGCGGCGGCGGTGCCCGATGTGACACCATGACCAAGTTCAACCCGCGTTTCGCCCCGCTTGAATCCTGGTATTTCCGTGATGTCGGCGACTCATTTGCTGAATTTAAAGCCGGCGGCATCGCCGTGGTCTGTGGTGTCAACCCGCGTCATCCCGACTCGGTCCTCGGCTACCGGCCCTGCGTCGGCATGGTCGGCGGCACAATCTATGTGCGCGGTACGGTTACCGATTACAGCGCCAAAGACAGCCGCCTTGAGGATCTGAACGATCAGGACTGGAAATGGCTGACCGAGAATATTGAGCCCTACCTTAAAGCAATCGATCGCTTATCATATCTTGATGAATTAACCGCAAACCGGGGTGACTGGCATAAAATTGTCGCCCTGACTCCGACGGAGCGCAGCAGCCTCGGCGGTGCCCGTCTGGCGATGGCTAAATTTCGCCTCGAAGTCTGGGATAAGGACATCGGCAAGGGCGGGATCGTCGGTGAACTTCTGCCGGTTGAAAACCGCACTATTCTGCCCTACATTACCTACGGTGAAGACCGGCGTTTCTATCCGAGCTGGGATAACGACCGTTTCACCGCCCCTTGTGAGTATAACTGCCCGACCGGGATTCCGACCCAGACCCGAACCCGCCTGATTCGTGAGGGCCGGCTCGAAGAGATGCTGGCACTGGTGCTTGAATATTCGCCGCTGCCGGCAACCGTTTGCGGCAAGGTCTGCCCGAATCCCTGTATGGATGCCTGCAGCCGCAACGTCTGGCTCCGGGAACCGGTAGAAATCGGCTATCTCGGCAGTTTAAGCCTCAACACTCCGGCCCCGGAAAAAGCCGCCGCCCGGAAAGAAAAGGTTGCGGTCATCGGCGGGGGACCCGCCGGTCTTGCCGCCGCCTGGAAACTCGCGTTAGCGGGTATTCAGGTTACGATTTTTGAAAGCGCGGCGGAACTCGGCGGTAAAATCTACCAGTGTATTCCGGAAGAGCGTCTGCCCCGGGAGATTCTAAACGCCGAACTTGAGCGGTTTAAAACCCTCGGGGTTGATGTCAAAACCAATACCGCCGTAACCGCGGATAAATTTGCCGAAATTAAAAAAGAGTTCGCAGCGGTGGTCTTGGCCGGCGGCGCCCACGCCCCGCGGATGATCCCCTTCCCCGGCTATGAAGATGTTATTCCCGGAATTACTTTCCTTAAAGCCCTGAATAACCGGCAGCCGATTAAAATGGACGGCAAACGGGTCGTCATTATCGGCGCCGGTAATGTCGGTATGGATATCGCGGTTGAAGCCTATAATCTGGGGGCGGCTTCGGTGATTGCGGTCGACATTCAGGCCCCGGCCAGTTTCGGCAAGGAACAGCAGATGGCGGCGGCTCGCGGCACCAAAATTCTTTACCCCAAATTTACCGACCGCTATGTTAAAGAGGAAAAGAAAATCTATTTTAAAGACGGCAGTTTCCTCGATGTCGATGCCGTGCTGATCTCGATCGGTGAAAGCCCGGAACTTGATTATCTGCCTGAAGATATGGCCAAGGATCGCGGTTATTTAAAGGTCGATCAATGGGGCCGCACTAATTACAAAGGTCTTTATGCCGCCGGTGATGTTACGGCCCCGGGCCTGATCACCAATGCTCTGGGAGCCGGGCGTTATACGGCGGAAGCCGTAATTGCCGATTTTGACGGCGTTAGCCTTGTGGATCGTAACGCGACTATGATCGACTATGACCGGATCAAATCCGAATATTATGAACGGGACCGCCAGAAAGCCGGTGAAGATGGTGATACTGAAGCCCTGCGCTGTCTCTCCTGCGGCACCTGCCGCGACTGTTCGACCTGCGAAGAATCCTGCTTCCGCGGGGCGATTACCCGGGAAGAAACTGAAGATGGCGGTTTTCAATATGTCGTCAATGAAAACCAGTGCATCGGCTGCGGTTTCTGTGTCGCGGTCTGTCCCTGCGGCATCTGGCAGATGAATCCGGCGTCATAGCCATCAAATTATGTGTGGAATAATCGGCATTTACAATCATCCTGAGGCGAGCAACCTGGCCTACCTCGGACTCTACGCGATGCAGCATCGGGGTCAGGAAAGCGCCGGGATCATCTCAACCGACGGGACTCAATTCTACTCCCATAAAGCGATGGGTCTGGTCTCGGATATTTTCCCTCTCGATGTAATTGCCCGGCTCCCCGGCAACACCGCCATCGGCCATGTCCGCTATTCGACAACCGGCGCCAGCCTTTTAAATAACAGCCAGCCGTTTATGATCAACTACGCCCACGGCACTCTGGCGATCGCCCATAACGGCAACCTCGTAAATGCTGAAGAAATAAAACATGATTTAGTCAGTAAGGGCGCGATATTTCAGTCGTCAATGGACACTGAAGTGATCATGCATCTAATTGCCGGGTTCCAGGAGCCGGATCTGGTCGAAAGTATTGCCGCGGCGCTAAGACGGATTAAAGGGGCTTATTCACTGGTTTTCATAAACGGCAAAAGCCTGATCGCCGCCCGGGACCCGCGTGGAGTCCGGCCCCTGGTTTTAGGAAAGATTAATGATACCTATGTGGTCTCTTCCGAATCCTGTGTCTTTGATCTGATTGAGGCCGAATTTATCCGTGAGATCGAACCCGGTGAAATTCTGGTTATCAATGAAAAAGGACTCAAATCATACCACCCATTTCCGGAGCAAAAAGCGGCCAACTGTATTTTTGAACATATCTATTTCGCCCGCCCGGACAGCACTCTCTTTGGCGATACCGTCTACAATGTCAGAAAAAGACTGGGCCGCCTGCTCGCGCGGGAACATCCGGTGGCCGCCGACATGGTGGTTCCGGTACCGGATTCCGGCATCCCCGCCGCCCTGGGCTATGCGCAGGAACTTAACATCCCCTGGGAGCTGGCCCTGATCCGTAACCACTACGTCGGCCGGACTTTCATTGAACCAAGTCAGTCAATCCGCCATTTCGGGGTCAAGATAAAACTTAACGCCATCAAAAGCATGTTTGCCGGAAAACGGGTGGTGGTGGTTGACGATTCCATTGTCCGGGGCACGACTATGCGCAAGATTATCAAAATGATTCGGGCGGCCGGAGCCCTGGAAATTCATGTCCGCATCAGCTCACCGCCGACTGATTTCCCCTGCTACTACGGCATCGATACTCCGACCCGCAAAGAGTTGATCGCGTCAAGCCATTCCATTGACGACATTCGGCGTTATATTACCGCAGACTCGCTCAACTACATCAGCAGTGGAGATCTCGCCCAGGCAATAAACTGCAAACGCAGCTTTTGTGACGCCTGTTTCACCGGCAATTACCCGATCACATTCCCCGGCATTGAGGAATCAGGTTCCACCCAACCGCGGCTCTTCTGATTATCAGCCTTCCATGAACAACTCTAATACCGATCCCAAACCCTGGAAATTATTAAAACAGACTCCGGGCCCGGAATTAAAGGTTTTCAAGAGCCGCTTTGAAGAGCGCTTAAATCCGCGCAATAATAAAGTGCTGGAGTGCCTGATTCTTGATTCCAGGGACTGGGTTAACGTCGTCGCTCTGACCCCGGCCCGGGAAACCGTTCTCGTCAAACAGTTTCGTTTCGGCAGCGGTGCCGTAACGATTGAGATTCCCGGCGGCGTGATCGATAACGGTGAAGAACATGAGGCCGCGGCCAAAAGAGAGCTTAGAGAAGAAACCGGTTACACTTCCACAAAATGGACCTATCTCGGTGCCAGCGAACCGAATCCGGCAATCCTCAATAACCTCTGCCACCACTGGCTGGCGGAAGATGTGAAGAAATGCTATGCGATAGATCTGGATGAGGGCGAGGATATCGCGATTTTCACCGCGGGTCTCGATGAAATCAGAAAAGCGGTCAAATCCGGACGCCTGCGCCACGCCCTGGCGCTTACCGGGTTAAGCAAAGTATTTGATCTCAGATAGATGGCGTCGCAAAAAGCTCCATCTGCTGCGTTCCCCTGCAACCTTCGTCACTGCGGCGTACTGTGCGTACGCCTCATTCCTCAGGTTTTGGGCGCCTTGCGCCCGGAGGAAGTGCCCTTGGGGTGCATATGAAGCTTTTTACTTAGCCATCGAGTATTTTGACTTCTAAGTAACGGTTTGTAACTGTAGGAAATTATGTAGATTTTATCTGTGTCTATCCGTGTCCATCTGTGGTTCAACAAAAAAATAGAAACCACAGATGAACGCAGATTAACACAGATTTGGTTCCTCTCACGTTACTTGTATATATATGTGGCCGCGATAGCGGTCTGGGATACTTTTTACGAGTTTATCAGATAAGAATTGGGGGGAAGATGAAAATTGCTCTGGCCCAGCTTAATCCGACTGTCGGTGACCTCGACGCCAATCTTGAAAAACTGAAACTCAATTTCGCAGAAATAGCTAAATCCGATACTGATCTGATAATTCTGCCGGAACTTTTTCTCACCGGCTACCCCCCGCGCGATCTGCTTGACTACGACTCTTTTATTGCTCACTGTGAAACCACCCTGGAAAAGCTGGTCGAGTTTTCTCAAACCTGTCCCCAAACCGCGATTTTGGTCGGCACCGTCACCCGCTGTGAGCTTGAACACGGGAAGAAATTATATAACAGCGCCGTTTTAATCGAAAACCGGAAAATTATTTTCACCCAGCATAAAACCCTGCTGCCGACTTATGATGTTTTTGATGAAAGCCGCTATTTTGCCCCGGCGCAAGACCTGCGGGTCTGCCCGTTTCGCGGTGAGATTTTAGGCATATCCATATGTGAAGATGCCTGGAATGAAACGGCGGCCCCGCTGCCGCACCCCTACAAACAGAACCCGCTGGCCCAATTAAGCGCGGCCGGGGCAACCATATTTATCAATCTCTCGGCCTCCCCTTATTGTCTGGGCAAAGAACAAATCCGTCTGGAGTTGCTGGCCCGGCAATCCCGGCAATATGATCTGCCGCTGTTAATGGTTAACCAGATTGGCGGTAACGATGAATTGATCTTTGACGGCTGCAGCCTGGCCTTAAATCGCAAAGGCAATCTCATCTCCCAGGCCCCACAATTTATTGAAAAAATTCTCTATATTGATGCCGGTGAGCTTAAAAAAAATCACCCCCCTGAAACCATAAACAAGGTTAGGCCGGACACGATTCCCGACCGCCTGGCCCAACTTGAGAACGCGCTGATTCTCGGAATCCGGGACTATTTCCAAAAATGCGGCTTTTCCGAAACCGTAATCGGTCTTTCCGGCGGCATTGATTCGGCCTTAACCTGCACTCTGGCAGTTAAAGCGCTGGGTAAAGACAAGGTTTGGGGCATTACCATGCCTTCTCCCTACTCCTCCGGCGGCAGTGTTGAAGATTCGAAAATCCTGGCCGAAAATCTGGGTATCCGCTTCGCTATCGTTCCGATCACTTCTCTTTATCAAAGCTATCTTGACGCGCTCCAGCCACTCTTTGCCGATCTGCCGGCCGGACTCGCGGAAGAAAATATTCAGGCCCGTATCCGCGGCAATATTCTGATGTCAATCGCCAACAAATTCAACCGCCTGCTTTTAACCACCGGCAACAAAAGTGAACTTGCGGTCGGCTACTGCACCCTCTACGGCGATATGAGCGGCGGCCTGGCACCGATTTCCGATCTTCCCAAGGGACTGGTTTATGAGCTTTCGCGCTACTGTAACCGGGATAAAATTATCATTCCGGAAGCAACCTTAACCAAGGAACCCTCGGCTGAGTTACGACCGGAGCAAAAAGATCAGGATTCACTGCCGCCCTACGATCTTCTCGACCGGGTGCTCAACCTTTACATCGATGAAGGAAGGGCGGCCGGCCAAATTATTGAAAGTGAAGGTTTTTCCGCGGAAACCGTAAACTGGATTATCTCCGCCGTTAAACGCAACGAATACAAGCGCCGCCAGGCTCCACCCGGCCTCAAAGTCACCGGCAAGGCCTTCGGTTGCGGCCGGCGCATGCCGATTGCCGCCCGTTACTGAGCGGATCATTTGCTGCTGCAATTTGCCGCTGTAAGCAAATACCCATAAGTCAAGCCTGCCCCCAATTCCTGCAAGCCTGCCCCCAATTCACTGCCCCCAATTCGACCCCCAATTAACCCCCAATTTAAAGTATGATAACAACTACTCAAACTCTTAAATTAATGGAACAAAAACTTGACAAACTTTGAGTTGTGTCTTAATAAACCGAATATGTAGGGATCGCAGCACCTGCAACATAGCAATATATACATATATATGTTTACATGGAGACGCAAAATGGCTGACCAATTTCCCGCAGAACATCAATTGCCACCGGAGGTTGAGCGCACTATCAAAAAAGTTTCCAATGATGCCGGCAAAATGGTTATTGAAATTGCCGACATCGCCGGTGAAGTTGACGACATCAGCAAATTGACCGAGCAGCAGGAAGCCGAGTTCGCGAATCTACGCCAGGCCACGACAGTGATGGAGGAAAACACTGCCGCCATCAATCGTGCCATCAAAGACAGCATTGAGGTCGCGGAAGCCGCCAACCAGGATCTGGAAACCTCAAAAACCCAGGTAGACGCCTCGCTGACACAAATCAATACCCTGGCCGAGTCGGTGCAATCAATTGCCACCGCTCTTGAGAATCTGGCCGGGGCTTTAAGTGAAGTGCGCAAGGTCGCTCAGGCGATTCGTGGTATTGCCGGGCAAACCAACCTTTTGGCCCTTAACGCAACCATTGAAGCCGCCCGGGCCGGCGAAGCCGGCCGCGGTTTCGCCGTCGTTGCCAGCGAAGTCAAAACCCTGGCGGCGGAGACCGCCAAAGCCACCAAGCAGATCGACACAACCCTTGACAATCTCGATACCCAGATCAAACAACTCCAGGATGAGAGTGAACGCGGCAGCCGGGATTCAGTTCAGGCCCAGGCCGGAACCCAGGAGATTGGCGCGGCTTTGGAAACTGTAACCGAAGCGGTTATCAGGGTCAACGCTGAACTCAGCGAGATCGGCAACAACACTCAGAGTATAACTGATAGTGTCAGGATGGTAACCGAAGGTCTCGGCAGTCTTGACCAAAGCCTTGAAAATTCGCGCACCAATGTCAACGCCTCGCGAGAACAGTTGAACCGGTTGCGCGATTTCGGCGAAGGTCTGATTCACACCACCAATCAGCTCGGGGTCGAAACAAACGACAGCCACTTCATTCACGAAGTCAAAAAAACCGCGGTCGCAATCAGCCGCAGCCTCGAAGAAGCCGTCAGTAACGCCCGCATCTCCACACAGGATCTTTTCGACCAGGATTACAAGGAAATCCCCGGTACCGACCCGCAGCAGTTTACCACACGGGCTACCGGCTTCCTGGAATCAATCCTGCCACAATTCCAGGAGGCCCTGCTGGAAAAAATTCCCAGTCTGGTTTTCGTCGTCGCGGTCGACACCAATGGCTATCTCCCGGTCCACAACCGCAAATACTCGCAGCCGCAAAGGGCCAATGATCCGGTCTGGAATGCCGCCAACTGCCGCAACAAACGTATGTTCAACGACCGGGTCGGTCTGGCGGCCGGCCGGAATCAGGATGATTTTCTCCTGCAGGCCTATCGCCGGGATATGGGCGGCGGCAAACATGTCATGATGAAAGATATTTCCGCCCCGATAATAGTTCAGGGCCGCCACTGGGGCGGCCTGCGGGTCGCCTATAAAAACAGTTAATCCCGGCTCAACTGTATTGACTTGGGAATCAAAATCTGTTAGTACCCTACAGGTTATTTTCGGTTGGAAAAAACCAGAAAATGTTCTGATAAGAGCACTTATTTGCGCCCAACGGAAGTGCCCTTGGGGTGCGCCCAACGGAAGTGCCCTTGGGGTGCGCCCAACGGAAGTGCCCTTGGGGTGCGCCCAACGGAAGTGCCCCTGGGTACGGGCCGCAAGGCCCTGTTTGGGTTGCGGGAGTTGTTCCCGCATTAGGTTGCTGCAATCTGCAACCGGAATTGAGTCAGGAGTGGAACTTGACGTAATTGAGTCGGAAACAGTAAACATTCGGCTTTACTTCAAAACTGCTCAAATGTGGGGACAGACTTTCAGTTCTGTCCCCGTGCGAAACAGGGCGCAGCAAAGTTCGCTGGTTTTCTCTGTAACTTAAGTGCCGATCCGGTCAAGCCGAATATTTACCAAAAACAGAACTTGACCTGTTGTAATCAAAGAGCTTTCTCCAGGAATCAACTCAGGCGGTGACCATGAAAACTTCGATATTCACAAATATTCGGGCCAAAATTATTACCCTGATGTTACTGGGTATTGCCGGAATGGCTATCATCACAACCACAAATTTTGTCTTTGATCAGAAAAAAAATCAAAATATAAATGTCGGCCGCGACAGTCAGACAGTCTCTGAAACCATCCTCGGAATGGTTATACTCGAAGAGCGTTTTATTGCTAATGATGATAAAGCGCTGCTCGACAAAATAACCGGGCTTAACCAGAAAATGCACGACACCCTGAACTCCATCAAGACAACAGTATCCAACCCGAAAATTCTTGCTCTCATCTCGGCCATCGATCCTCTGGTGGCCGAGCATGCCGAAATCTTCACTGAGACCTCGAAGAATTTGACCTTGATGAATAAAACTAAAAACGAGTTCAAGGCAACCGACGCTGAAATAATTAAACGGTTGAAAGCCGTTATCAACGATATTGAGCAGCTACAGACCTCGCTGCTGATGCAGGGTGATGAGATAGATGCGCAGGAACTCCTGCTCAAAGAAAAATTTAAA
The DNA here is from genome assembly GCA_015486505.1 of Pseudomonadota bacterium. GTDB lineage: Bacteria > Desulfobacterota > Anaeroferrophillalia > Anaeroferrophillales > Tharpellaceae > Tharpella. The sequence continues at coordinate 16,535 of WFRP01000068.1, forward strand.
GATCTGGTCGCCTTTGACGTATTTAAAACCATCAATCTTTTAAATCTGCTCTCCTCCGGCGACAGCCAAACCTACGCGAAAGAATTTGCGGCTAACACCAAACGCTTGAAAAAGATGTCTCATGACACTGAAATTGTTCTTACCCTTATCAAAGACAAGCAACAGCATCAAGACTGGAAGGAGATTTCAGAGCTGTTCAAAACCAACAAAAATCAGGAAGAGCACGTTTTCAAGTTATGGAACAATAACCGTCGACTCCTGGAAAAACTTAATGATAATGTTAACAAAACCCGGGATGCCATCGCCAAGATTGTTGCAGTAACGAAAGATAACATTGCCAGCGGCAATAAAACCTCGCGTATGACCGGAATCATTGTTGCTTTGGTCGGTCTGGCGCTGATGCTTCTGCTGGGCACATTGGTAATTATCGCGATCGTCAGGCCCATCAAAAAAACTGTGACCATGCTCCGGGATATTGCTGAAGGTGAAGGTGATTTAACCAGCCGTCTGGAGAGTAAAAGTAAAGATGAAATCGGCGAACTGGCGCAATGGTTCAACCAGTTTATCGGTAAGGTTCAAAGCATCATTATTGAGATCTCAACCCAGGTAAACCAGCTCAACCGCGCGGCGGGAAATCTTTCCGAGCTCTCTGACGGAATGTCTCAGGGCGCGGAACAGGTTCTGGCCAAGGCCGGCAATGTCGCCGCCGCCGCCGAGGAGATGAGCAGCAATACCTGCAATATTGCGGAAACCTCGGAACAGGCCACCGGCAATGTCAACATTACGGCAACCTCAATCCAGGAGATGACTTCAGTCATCAACGAGATTGCCGACAACACCGCCAAAGCCCGTACAATTACGGTTGAATCAGTCGAGCAGACCAACAATGCCAATCAGCAGGTTAATGAACTTGGCAGCGCGGCCCAGGAGATCGGAAAAGTTATTGAAACAATCACCTCCATCTCTTCTCAGGTCAATCTATTGGCTCTAAACGCAACCATCGAAGCGGCCCGCGCCGGTGAAGCCGGCAGAGGCTTTGCCGTAGTTGCCAACGAAATCAAGGAACTGGCGCAGCAGACCGCCAATGCCGCCGGCGAAATCCAAAGTAAAGTTGAGGGGATTCAGCGAACGACCAAAGGCACCGTCGATGAAATTGAAACGGTTACGGTCAAGGTCAATGAGATAAACGAGATCGTCTCGACTATTGCCGTAGCAATTGAAGAACAATCGGCAACCACTCGCAAGATGGCCGACACCATTGTCGGAGTTTCAGAGAATCTGAATGAAGTCAATGACAATATCGGCCAGACTTCGACCGTGGCCTCTGATATTGCCGCTGAAATTTCCGAAGTCACCACCGCGACTCAGGAACTTACCGACAGCAGCAGCCAGGTCAACAACCAGTCCTCCGATCTTGGCGCCCTTGCGGGTCAGCTTGAAAAGATTGTTAAGCAGTTTAAAATCCAGTAAAAAGGGAGGTGAAACTTTTTTCAGGAAAATCGTTAGAGCAGTTGATTCGTGCAAACATTAAGTTTGTCGATAAAAAATTCGTAACTATTCAGAACAAGGGGAAAAATATGAAGAAGATTATTATTGCAGTCATCCTGATTTGTTCCGTCATCGCTTTCAGTGGCTTTGCTTTCGCTACTGAGCACGCCACTAAAGAAGAATGTGTCGCCATGTGTAAAAAAGCGGCCAAAATGGTTGAGGAAAAAGGCCTTGATGCTACTCTTAAAGCTATCAACGACAAAAATGGCCCCTTTGTCTGGAAAGACACCTATGTCTTTGCCCTCAGCACTAAAACCGGCAGCGTCCTGGCTCACCCGTTGAAATCCAAACTGATCGGTAAAAACCTGATGGGGTTAAAAGATGTTGATGGAGTTCTGATGTTTGTTGAGTTCTTGAAGGCCGGCAACTCCAAGGCCGGCGAAGGCTGGGTCGACTATAAGTGGCCGAAACCGGGCGAAAAGAAACCCAGCAAGAAAGAGACTTTCGTTTACAAGGTCAAAGGCCAGGATGTCTCGATGTGTGCCGGCGTCTACGAATAGATTACCGCCCAATTGGACTTGAATGATACCAGTAACCGCTCAGCGTAATATTTTATTTACCACAGAGAGCACAGAGAGCAGAGAGAAAAAAATACTTTGTTCTCTGTGCTTTTAATTTAGTACCTTACAGGTTATTTTCGGTTTGAAAAAACAAGAAGTAACTATTCGGCCGAATCCGGGGTCGGGTGCGGTTTTTCTCCGCTAGGCGTTAAGATTTCTGTTTTTCCTTTAAGCTCGCTGCGCCCGCCTTGCAAAACTCGCTTACGCTCAAACAGTTGCAATGCTAATGCGGGAACAGCTCCCGCATCAGTAGGCACGGATAGTTGACTACAGAGAACCAAAGGCTGAACTATGGCAGAGCAAGCAAAACGCTACACAATTGAAGAAGATCTGGTTTTAACCTATAAAGGCAAAGGCTGGGCCCTGATCGGCAATGGCGAAGAATTGCTCGGTTCCGACAAAATGCACGCCAACCTCAAGGTTCCTTACAAAGACGGCAAGACCATGCTGGAATTTATTGAAGATGTCATCGCCAAAGACCTGGGAACCCCGGTCAGTAATTAAATTAATGACATAAAGTAATCTTCGAGTGTAACTATTCAGCCGAATCCGGGGTCGGGCGCGGTTTTTCTCCGCCAGGCGTTAGATTTCTGTTTTTCCTTTAAGCTCGCTGCGCCCGCCTTGCAAAACTCGCTTACGCTCAAACAGTTGCAATGCTAATGCGGGAACAGCTCCCGCAACCCAAACAGGGCTTTTCAGCCCGCACCCAGGGGCAATCCGATGGTCGCACCCCAAGGGCACTTCCGTTGGGCGCAAATAAGTACTCTTATCAGAACATTTTCTGACTGTTAAATCTTGTTTTTTGGTATAGAAAATAACCTGTAAGGTACTGATGGACTCCCGCTCGCGGGGAAAACAACGAAATCGTTTCCGCAACCGCTTACGAAAAACCACCCCCGCCCCCTCCAGAAGGTGGGGGGGGAAAATTTAGCTGAATAGTTACTTTCGGGTTAAATCTGAAAACATTCACCGTATGTCATTTCCCATCGTCCCGGCCGGCACCGCGATTCCAGGCAATCCGGGCAGCCCCAAGTAATGCCGCTTCCGGATTGAGCACCACCTTGACCGGAATTTTTTTCATCCAGTCGGACATCCGCCCTTTCGCGGTAAAGCCGTTTGTAAACTGCCCCTGGCGCAGATAGTCAATAATTTTTGCCGGGATCCCGCCGGCCAGATAAAGTCCGCCGGCCGCCATGCCGGTAAGGGCCAGATCTCCGGCAACCCGGCCCAATATCGCGGTAAAATACGAAATCGCAAGAAGCGCCAGGTTGTCACCGGCGGCGGCCGCCGCCACAACTTCAGCCCCACTGAACTTTTCAATTGACAATTCCGATTTCTCATCCACACATAATTTATCTTGCCCATCGCGACATTTGAGCCAGCAGAATATATTTACCAGTCCCGGCCCCGAGAGCAGTCGTTCACAACTGACCCGCCCGAACTTTTTCATTAAATAGCGCCACAATTCCACCTCAGCTTCATCCCGGGGGGCAAAATCGACGTGACCTCCTTCCGAAGCCAGGATACGCGGCCTTTCACCACCCAGCAGAAAGGCCGTGCCCAAACCGGTTCCCGGAGCCAGAATCGCAATAGGGCTATCCCGATCCGCTGGGGGTTCGCCATTTTGCAGTATGGCAAAATCCGGCTCTTTAAGGCCAGGTATGGCCGCGGCCGTAGCAAAAAGATCATTGACCAGAAAAACCTGTGCCCAGCCAAGCTCTCTTCGTAAAACCTGTTCATCCAGTTTCAGGCCCAGGTTGGTCGCCTCAACCCGCCCGGCCACCACCGGCCCCGCAACCCCGAAACAAGCGGCCGCAAGCTCCCCCGCAACGAGATTAAGCCGTAAAAATTCTTTAACCCGGCGCAAAAACTCGATTTCACCACAACTTGCAACTCTTTGAGTACTCACCCGTTCAAGAAAGCCGGCAGCGGCATAAAAAAGGCCGATATCGGTTTTGGTCGCCCCGATATCAGCCGCAAGGATATATTTATTTTTCATAATATTTTAAATCTATCGTAACTATCTATCTTTCTATCCATCTGCTTTAAGTATCTCGACTATATTTGCCAGTTCCGACTCAACATTGGCAACCTTCCAGTCAAGCGCCAGGATTCGGCGTTGACGATGCCAAAGAGCCTCATAATCACCCCGGGCCTGCGCCGCAATCAGGGTGGCAAAGCTATAATCAGCTTCGGGCAATGCCAAATCTTTCTCGAGATTACCGTTTATCTGCAAAAAGAGGCCATGGTTAGCGTCGCCTTTATGCAGTTGACCGGTTGAATGCAGAAAGCGCGGGCCGAAGCCGATAGTTACCGGCACCCGGCAACTAGACAGCAAATTTTTGCGTAAATCCCGAAGAACCTGTTTCAAAGATTCAGTCTGCGGGAGATAGGCCATAATCGCGATATAATCACCGGGCTGCGCCATCTCGACAAATGCGGTAAGGGCGCCGGCAAGATCACTGACTTCGCAAAAATGATGGCTGCCGCTTATTTTGAGATTATCCCCGTCAACCAGCCTGACAGGCGCCGGCATTTTGCCGCTCTCCTGCCAGGTCGCCATGGCCTGACGGGCGCCGATTTTGGCAGCTTCGACATCGGGCTGATCAAAGGGGTTAATCTTTAAAACGGCTCCGATTGCGGCAGTTGCCATCTCGAAGCGCCAGATCTCCCGGCCCAGATCAATTTTATCAGCCAATTCAATCAGGACAAAAGGTTCATTTGATCTCTGAATTTCCTGCACAGTCTGATCAAAACGCTTATCATCACCGGCAAGCTGCAGGCAAAGATAGACCGCGTCCCCGGCCGGACCCTTATCTTGTCCCCTGAACGGCAGTTCATCACCGTCTTCAACGATGACCGGCACCAGCCCGAATCCTGATTTTCCAGTACTTTCGGCGATAAGCTGTTCGAGCCAGACGGCAAACGGCTTAATTGAGGGCGCTAAAACCAGAAACAATTTGTCGCGGCCGCAAAGCGCCATCTCTCCAAGGAAAGCACCCAGCGCCAGGGCCGGATTTTGCCGGAGCGAATTTTCTCCGGCCCCCATTTCCGCGATCTTCCGGGCTGATTGCAGAATTTCCGCAATCGCCACCCCCTGCAGCGCCGCCGGGAGCAGACCGAAACCGGTCAGGGCCGAAAACCGGCCCCCGACCGCCGGTGGAGTGGAAAAAATCCGGCGAAAACCCTGCCCCCGGGCCAGTTTTTCCAGATTTGACCCCGGGTCGGTCAGCGCCACAAAATTAGCCCCGGGGTTATCTTTAATCCGGGAAATCTTATCATAAAAAAAGTTAAAGAAAGAGATGGTTTCCAGAGTGCCGCCCGATTTACTCGCGACCAGAAAAAGGGTAGTCGCCAACTCAGCGGCGGCCGCAATCCGAGCCACACTTTCAGGGTGAGTACTGTCAAGAATCGTAACCGGCAAAAAACCCGGTTTGACGGGAAAAATTTCAGCCCAGACCTCGGCAATCAGACTGCTGCCCCCCATCCCGAGAACCACCGCCCGGCTGTAACCTGAAGCGACAATTTCATCGGCAAATGATAAAAGTTCGGCAACCGCACCCTGCATGGTTTCCGGCAATTCCAGCCAATCAAGCCGATCCGTAAGTTCCGGAACCTGAGCCCCGGCGGCCAGGCTTTCATCCCAGACCCGGCCGTCCCGCTGCCGGATCCGGGCTTCAAGATCGGTTTTCTCCCAGTCTTTAAGCCGCGCCAACCAACTCGCCGGGCTTGAACCTGAGGCAATTATCATATTTTCCGTTTTGAAATCCAGGGTTCGCATTGGCAAAATTATCCTCGACACAAGGTCCGGGCCCGCCGGATAATCTCGGCCACGGTAATCTTATATTCCTGAAAAAGTTCCGCGGCCGGCGCCGAAGCGCCGAAGTGATCGATGGCAATAATATCACCCTGATCACCAAGATAACGATGCCAGCCCATTGACGCCGCCGCCTCAATCGCCAGTCGCCGCCCGCCCGGCGGCAAGACCCGATTACGGTAGGCTTTCGACTGCCGGTCAAACATAGCCCAGCCGGGCATACTCACCACCCGGGCTCTGATGCCGCTCTCTTTAAGCTGCGCTGCCGCGGCCAGGGCCAGGGCCAGTTCCGAGCCCGTGGCAATCAGGGTAATATCGGCATCACGCAAATCTTCACCGACAACGTAGGCCCCGCGATGGACATTTTTCAAGGCGTTATCAGCCACCTCCGGCAATGTCGGGACATTCTGCCGGGTCAAAATAAGCGCGGTCGGGCCCTCCTGCCGTTTTAGGGCTTCAGCCCAGGCCGCGGCTGTCTCATTGGCATCAGCCGGACGGATAACATTGAGATTAGGAATCACCCGCAAACTGGCAAGCTGCTCAATCGGCTGATGGGTCGGCCCATCTTCACCGACCCCGATACTGTCATGCGTAAACACATAAATTACCGGCAATCTCATCATCGCCGCCAGACGAATTGCCGGTTTCATATAATCACTGAAAACCAGAAAAGTCCCGCCGAAAACCCGGAGGCCCTTATGCAATGCCATACCATTAAGAATCGCCCCCATCGCGTGCTCGCGGACGCCGAAATGGATATTGCGGCCGGCAAAATCGGGCGCGGCAAAATCTTTGCCGGCAGCGATTACGGTTTTATTCGAAGGAGCAAGATCGGCCGAGCCCCCCAGCAATTCGGGCAAGATTCCGGCCAGAGTATTTATCATTTTACCGGAGACCGAGCGGGTCGCCTGGCCTTTTGCGTCCGCCGGAAATGTCGGTAAGGATTTCTCCCAATCGATGGGCAGATCCCCCGCCTGGCGCCGTTCCCATTCGGCCATAAGTTCAGGATACTGTTTCTTGTAGTCCGCCATCAGCGCCTGCCAGCGGGATTCGGCTTGCGCCCCGGTATCCTTTATTTCACGATAGGCCGCGTAAACATCATCTTCCACCAGAAAAACGGGAGCGACCGGAAAACCAAGCTGCTTTTTCGCATTAACGGTCTCAGCCGCGCCCAGAGGGGAACCGTGGGCCCCGGCCTTATCCTGCTGGGCGGGACTGCCGAAACCGATATGGGTTCTGACCGCTATCAGACTCGGCTGTTCGCGCTCTTCCCGGGCCGCAGCCAGGGCCGCGGCAATTGCCGCACAGTCATTACCGTCCGCAACCTCAATAACCTGCCAGCCGTAAGCCCGGAAACGGGCGGCCCGATCTTCAGTAAACGTGATTTCGGTATCACCTTCGATTGAAATATGGTTGTCATCATAAAGAAAGATAAGTTTTCCCAATTTGAGGTTTCCGGCCAGGGATGCAGCTTCGTGGGAAAGCCCTTCCATCAAATCACCGTCGCCGACAATGCCATAAGTGAAATGATCAACCACATCAAAACCGGGCCGATTAAAAGCTGCCGCCAGCGCCCTTTCCGCCATCGCCATCCCGACTCCGGCCGCCAGCCCCTGACCCAAAGGCCCGGTCGTGGTTTCGACCCCCGGGGTATGATGAAACTCCGGATGTCCCGGTGTCAAACTGTTTTTCTGACGAAAATTCCGCAGTTCATCAAGACTCAGCTCAAAGCCGCAAAGATGCAGCAGCGCGTAGAGCAGGGCTGAGCCGTGCCCGGCGGAAAGAATAAAACGATCGCGATCGGGCCAGCCGGGATTTTCCGGGTTTTGTTTCAGAAAACGACTCCAGAGGGTATGCGCCATGGCTGCGGCCCCCATCGGCATTCCCGGATGCCCGGAATTTGCCTTGTCAACCATATCAACTGCCAGAAAACGAATCGTATTAATACACTTTTCTTCCAAATTCACCGACATCGGCCTTAAAACCTCCAAAAGTTAAAGATAACGTAACTATTCAACCAACCCGTAAACAAAAGCAAGAGCCGTCCTATATACCATTACAAAGAAGCTAAATCAATCGGCGAATCAACTTATTTTGAATAGTTACGTCAAACGTTTTCCTCAACCTCCTCCCAACCGGTAATCATTGCCAGCGTATAGGCGAGCAGGCTGCCGCCGGTGGTGGTCAGGTAGATATGGACCACCAGGAAGATTAACAAAACAAAAGCTACGGCTGTATGCAGCATAGCCACTCCGTCAAGCCGCGTGGTCAACCCCCAGTTGATCCAGTCATTATAGTAATAGTAAAGAATCCCGGAAACAAACTGCAGCGGCAGCAGCACAACCTTCAGGAAAAGATAGGAAAGGGCCTGGAGAGGGTTGAGTTTCCGCTCCGGGCTCTTATGGAAAGGATGCGGTTCGCCTTTAAGTATGCCGTAAAGATAGTAATGAACGATTTTTTCAAGGTTGCCGAATGTCGGTTGATAATGACGCCATTGTCCGGTGGTCAAGTGCCAGAATATCGCGAACGCGGTCAGAATCAACAGCGTCCAGCCGGCAAGGTTATGCCAGTAACAGGCCCTGGCGTACCCGAACAATTTGAGGCTGCCGTGAACTTCAAAACCGCTGAGCAGCAGAAAAATAATTAAAAAAGCCTGAAACCAGTGCCAGAAACGTTCAAACCGGGTATAGAGATGAATTTTTACTTTCATGATTTACCTCCATCTTGACGCCGCTTAGAGTTGACAAAACGCAGACCGGCATGCAGCAGCAGAGCCAGAACCGTCAGCCCCAGCAGAACCCAGCCCGATCGATCGATAAACGACCAGCGATCCCGCCCGGGCAGATAAAAACCTCTTAAATTTTCCAGACGGCCATTATTGCGCCGATGACACACAGCACACGACAACGCTTTTTCTTTCGGCGCAATCATATGGGTTATCGGCCAATACATTGCGGTTTCAATAAAATCGACCTTGCCGCTGAACGGCAGGCCGGCTTCTTCCATACCGACCCGGCAGGCTTTAACCCAGTCATAATCTGCCCAGTAGGCCCCGGTTCCTTTTTTGCCGAAAAGATAAGGTATCAGCAAACTTTGTTCAACCGGATCATAAGGCTGTTTACCCCGCATAACCTTGAACGGAAAAATCCGGGCATTTTTATCAGCATAATCACCCTGCAGTGAATTAAGCTCCAAAGGCCGGGCTGACGGCTTGACTTTATCGCCTTCATGGAGATAGCTCATCCTGCCGTTATACCAGAAATATTCCGGCACCACATTTTCCGCCCAGCGCATATCCCCTTTTTTACTGTGATAAATCACATTGCCGGCTTTATCTTTTTTAACAATCGGCTTTCCGGCGGCAGTGAATTTTCCGGCAGTACTCCAATCCCACCACATCTTGGTAAACACACCGCCCCGGGCATAGCGCGGGATATGACAAGTCTGACAGGCGACTTTAGCGGTATGATGATTCAATATCTCAATGTTCTTATGCGGCGCCCGACTGTGGCAGGATTCGCAGGCCAGCCGCCAACCGTCATCCGCCGGCAGCGCGAACTGATGTTTACCGGCTGCCGGCCGCGAGTAATAACGCCCGGATATTTGGTGAGTTCTGGCAACATGACAGGTACTGCAGGAGTAATTTAACCCCTTGACATCCATATGCACATCAAGTTCCTTGCCGGCCTTGAACAGTGAGGAATCAAGATCGCCGTGTTTAACCCCGTCACCGCCGCCGCCGTAGAAATGACAGCGGCCACAGGTTGTCCGGCTGGTTTTGCCAACCTTCCGGGCAACTTTACGCAAATCAACCGCGGGAAAAACCTTTTTCCCGAATTTTCTCTCTTTGTAAACGGGATCTCCGCAAGCTGTGGGAAATTTTCGATAACTCCCGGTCGTATCGTGACAGACCAGACAATCCACCCGCTCAGAAGATGCAAAATCGAAGTTCTTGTTCTTCCAGCCATAGCCCGCGTGACAGCTGGTGCACCTGCACCAGTTCGACTGGGGGGAAATTCAGAAATTGTTGAGGGTTTTAGCCTTGCCCTCATCCTTTCTATCAGTTTTACGCCCGTCCCAGGTCCAGTGGATCGTATCATGTAGCTGCAGCGCCGCCAGGTTATGGCATTTAAGACAGGCTTTAGTCACCTCCGGCCCGGAAGCAAATTGACGATCAAGTTCCGGGAAACGACTGTGATCAGCGGTTGACAGCGATCCCGGCGCGACCCCGCGGGATAGCGTCTGTGCTGCTACCGTCTGTGCTGCTGCCGTCCTGGGGAAACCGCAACTCATCAACAAAAACAAAACTCCGACAAACAACCCGATGAAATATCGCTTTCGCATCAGCCCAACCCCCCTTTTTTCTGCAGTTCTTCCAATAATCCCTCTCTCACCTTCATAATTCCTTCAAAAAATTTCCGATTAGCAACCCGGTAATAGACGGTTTTCCCTTCCCGCCGAAATTGCAGGGCACCCTGATCCCGCATCAGCCTGAGATGCTGGGAAACATTCGCCATTGAGACCTCAAGCCGCTCGGCCAGAGCTCCGACCGACATTTCATTTTCCCCGAGAAGATCCATAATCTTCAGCCGGGTCGGAGAAGAAAAAATCGTACAGAAAGAAGCGTGCAAAGCCACCAGATCCGGCTCCCGAATTTTACCTTCGTCAAAACCAGCCACAATAATATGCCCCCTTCATCAGGCCTGAGATCCCGGCCTGCAGCCAACCACTTTAATCAATCAATTAAATATATATGCAATTAAATATAACATAAAAGAAGCAATTGTCAAACAAACCACCAGAGAGATCCGAAGAAATCGATTATCGGAAAATAACGGTTGAATTTTTCAGGTTGAAGGGTTATATAATCGACTGTAAAAGTACCGTTTGTTTTGGCTATGTGAAGTTCTCGCCGCAACCAACACTTAATCGGCCAATCATTTTTATTACATGAAGCAACTAACTCGGCTGCCGTCTCTCTCACCTCTGATCCGTTCCCGCATTAGTACCTTACAGGTTATTTTCTGCACCCAAAAAAAAGATTTAATAACCAGAAAATGTTCTGATAAAAGTACTTATTTGCGGGCCGAAAAAACCCGATTGGGTTGCGAAATAAGTTCCCGCATTAGCTTTATTCTCCTGTTTTTATGCTTCCTGGCCACCGCTGCCGCACCGTTCTCAGCGCATAGCGCCGAGCGGCCGGGATACCATATCGGTCCGGGTGATATTCTTGAGATTTCAGTCTGGAAAGAGGAATCCTTAAGCCGTGAAATAATCGTGCCCCCGGATCGGATAATCACTTTCCCGCTGATCGGCGATATCAACATTACGACCATGACAGTTACTGATCTGCGCCGGGAAATCAGTAAACGGGTGCAGGATTTTGTCCCGGACGCCACGGTTACGGTTATGCTGCGCCAGATAAACTCCCTGAAGGCCTACGTTATCGGCAAAGTCAACAAGCCCGGCATCTTTCCGATTGATTTGGAGACCACGGTCATGCAGGTTCTGGCAATGGCCGGCGGCCTTAATCCCTTTGCCGCCGAGAGTAAAATCTATATTCTACGCCATGAAAACGGGGTAATGAAAAAAATCCCCTTCGACTATAACGAAGTCGAAAAAGGCAAGAACCTGGCCCAGAATATCATCTTGAAACGTGGCGATGTTATTGTGGTACCCTGAACCCACCCAACCAACAACACGCTGACACCAACCGACATCAGTTTTCAGGATACCTAAAACACCATGCAGCAAAGCGAAGGCATTTCCCTGGATCAGATCCGGGGCATAATCAGACGGCAGAAAAACATTTTCATAACTGTTTTTCTGCTGGTCTGGTTTGTCGCCATCGCCCTGGCCCTGATCCTGCCGCCGGTCTATCGGGCCGAGACCACAATCCTGATTGAAGAACAGCAGATCCCCCAGGAATTTGTCCGCACAACCATCACCAGCTATGTTGAGGAACGCCTCCAGGTTATTACGCAACAGATAATGAGCCGGCCGCGCCTGGAGGAGATCATAAAACGCTTCTCACTCTACCCGAAAATGAAGAAAAATCATACCCGTGAGGAGATTATTGACCGCTTACGCAAAGACATTTCGCTCAAAACCGTCAGCGCCGATGTCGTTGACCGGCGTACCGGCCGGCCGAGCACAGCGACGATCGCTTTCAACCTCTCCTACGAAGGCGCAAACCCCAGTACAGTTGCGAAAGTAACCAACCGACTGGCATCACTCTATCTCGAAGAAAACCTGCGGCAGCGGGAGAAACGGGTCAGCAATATTACCTCTTTCCTGCAACAGGAACATGATGGACTGAGCAAACAGATCAACGAGCTTGAAGATAAGCTCAGCGCGTTCAAGCAGCAGCACGGTCGTGAACTCCCGGAATCCAACAATGTCAATCTGCAGGCCGTCAACCGCCTGACCCGTGATCTGGAACAGAATCGAATCCGGCTGAGCTCGCTGTATGAGCGTAAAATCTACCTTGAAGGACAGCTGTCCGGTATCGACCCACAGCAAAATCCACTCCGCAACGATGAGGGGCGGCTGTTGCTGCAGCCGGATGAACGGTTGAAATCATTGCGTTTGGAACTTTTGAATCTGCAGTTACGCTATTCCGACAAACACCCGGATGTCATAAAGACCAAACGTGAAATCACCAAACTTGAGGCCCGCCTGCCGAAACAACAATCCGGCGCGGTCGAACGCGAAGCCCAAAAAGAACAACTCAGGAAACTTAAACTGCAGGAGAAAGAGCTTATCGGCAAACTGGGCCGCAAACATCCGGATCGAATCCGCCTGGAAAAAGAGATCAACAAACTTGAACTGGAGATTGAAAAAAGCCGCGGTGATTTAAAGAACAGTGAACCGGGACTTGATGTGACGCCGGAAAACGCCACCAACCCGGCTTATATCAATATCAAGGTGCAGATTGAATCCACCAACCTGGAAATTGCCGCCCTGAAAGCCGCAATCAAACGAAACCAGGAGAAACTTGAAGAGTACCAGGCCCGCCTCGAAAACGCGCCCCTGGTCGAAAGAGACTACAATAAAATGCTGCGGGAGTTGGAGCAGGCTCAAGCTCGAAATGCGGATATCTCCCAGAAATTGACGGAAGCTCAGGTCGCCCAGGAAATGGAAGAGTCCCAACAGGGGGAACGGTTCACCATCATCGACCCCGCTTTAACTCCGGAAAAACCGTCCAAACCCAATCGTCTGGCCATAGCTTTAATCGGTTTTGTCCTCGCTCTGGGCTTTGCCACCGGCATCGCGGCCCTGCGGGAAAATCTTGATACAACCATTAAAAGCGGTGCCGATCTGGCCCGATTGACCGGACTTCCAATACTGACAACCATGCCGTTAATGGAAAATAAGCGCGAACGGCGGCGCCGGCATATGCGCTATATTTTCATCATTTTATTTATTCTCGGAGCTCTGGCAGGCGCCCTGGCGGCGATTCATTTTTATTACATGCCGCTCGATATTATCTGGATAAAGATTATGCGCCGCCTGGGAATTCAATAACTTACGGAGTGTTTTTTCGGACGTCCGGACAAATCTCGGATGTTTGCCGCCCAACCCGCGTTATAAGGATTTCAATGTCATACGATAAACTGAAAAAAGCTCTGGCCCGGGCCCGGCAGGAGGATCAGGAACGCCGGGCCAAACAACCGGCCCCGACTGAAACCGCTGAAACTCCAGCTACGATTGCAAACGACAAACCGGGCCGGGAAACCGCAGCGGTAAATTCCGCCTTTAAGCAGCGTGAAACTGAAACAGGAGCGGCGCCGACAACCGCACCGACAACCGCACCGACAACCAATCGCCGAACAAACAATATCAAAGGAGCCGCCCGGACCAGAGTTGCCGAAATAAACCTTGAAAGCCTGGAAAAATACAAAATCATCTTCGATTACCGGCGGCATCCGGCCGCCGATCAAGTCAAGATTCTGCGAACCCAGTTGCTGCAGCGGCTGACCCCTGACGGCGGCAACGCAGTCCTGATGACAAGCCCGAAACCGGGTGAAGGCAAAACCGTCAACGCCATCAATCTGGCAATCAGCCTGGCGCAGGAGATTGAAAGAACCGTACTGCTGGTTGACGCCAACCTGCGCAATCCCACTATAACCGACTATTTCGGCCTGCCGCGGGAAAAAGGCTTATCAGACTACCTGCTCGGCGAGGTAAGCATTCCGGAAATCCTGATTAACCCCGGCATTGACAAACTCACCCTGCTACCCGGCGGCCGCCCGCTGACAACCTCATCCGAAGTCCTGGGCGCGTCCCGCATGGCCGAACTGGTCAAAGAAATGAAAGAGCGCTATCCCGAACGGATTCTGGTTTTCGACGGCCCCGACATCCTGACGGCGGCGGATTCTCTGCTTTTTTCCAAATATGTTGACGGTATTGTCCTGGTGGTTGAAGCCGAAAGTACAACCCGCAACGACACCAAACTGGCGATTGAACGTATCGGCAAAGAACATCTGATCGGAACCATTCTCAACAAAGCCCGTGAATAGAAAGATTACTGGAGAACCCATTATGTACGAAGATTTTTACAATTTTCAGGAAAAACCTTTCGAATTGATACCCAATCCGAATTTTCTCTATATGAGTTCGGGACATGATAATGCTTACACCCATCTGGAATACGCGGTCCGTGAGAATAAAGGCTTTGTCGTGATCTCGGGAGAGGTCGGCTGCGGCAAAACCACCCTGATCAACTATCTTTTAAGTAAAGTCCCGACCGATTTGAAGATCGGTTTGATCAGCCATACGGATATCAACCCCGAGCTTTTCTTAAAACTCATCTGCCGCAAATTCGGCCTTCAATATAATGGCCTTGACAAAACCGAAATGATAATCCTTTTTCAGGATTTCCTGCTGCGCTCCCGGCAGCAGCAGATCCGGGTCGCGCTGATTATCGATGAGGCCCAGAACCTTCCGGATCAGACCTTGGAGGAAATCCGGATGCTCTCCAATCTGGAGACGGAAAAGGAGCATCTGATTCAGATCATTCTGGTCGGCCAACCGGAATTACAGCAGAAACTCAGGCGCCCCCACCTGCGCCAGTTTCTGCAACGGGTGACCGTCCATTATCACCTGGAAGGCTTAAAAGACCAAAACGAACTCAAAGAATATATCCAGCACCGACTCCGGGTTGCCGGCTGTCCCGCATATACTACACTGTTCAACGATCAGGCAATTTCAGCGGTCTGGGCCGGGAGCCAGGGAATCCCGCGTCTCATCAACTATATTTGCGATATGGCCCTGGTTCATGGCTATGCCGACGGTCTGACAACCATTACGGCAGAGGTTGTCAACGCCGTCATCGAAACCCGGACGCAAAGCACTCTGTTCACCGCGGCCACACAGAATAAGGCCGAACCGGCCGAACTAACCGCACAGCCCTATCCCGCGAGCGAAGACACCCGGGCAGATATTGACAAATTAGGAGCCCGGCTCTCATTTCTTGAGAGCATAGTTGAGGCTCAATCCTGCCAACTCCAGGAATTATTTTCTGCCCGCTCAAGCCGGGACCAGCTGACTCTGGAAATTTTTCGACTGCTGCAAAAAGATATTGAAAAAAGATGGGATTTAAATGCCCGCCACCTGAAGGCTCTGATTGCCCTGAAAGAGCTGAGACAGAAACTATCACTCAAAACTGAAAAACCGGGCCCTAAAATAAAAAAAGGCTCGTAACTATTCAGCCAAATCCGGGGTCGGGTGCGACTTTTCTCCGCCAGGCGAAAAATTTCAGAACGACCAGGTCAAAATTACGATCTGCAGAAATTGTGGTCTCTCCGGCTGCGGGACATACATCGCCGCAACTCTATTTCACCTCTTTTCCCGGGATATATTGATCCAGCAGCGGCAGGGCTTTAGCCATAAATGATTGCAGGCGCTTATCGGCAGCTTTTATATCTTCAAATTCACCCACCGGCGTAATCAGACGCACTAAAGCGCCGTCAGTACGCTGTTTCGTCAAAGCATCCCAGAAAACATAGATTTTCAATTGATAAGCGTTCGTCAGATTGCGGCCGCGCTGCGGGAACCAGTAATAAACCAGCTGACGAAAATCCCCTTTCAGCATAAAAGCCCGATTAACTGAAATCCGGCCGTAACCGGCAATCGCCAAAACCTGCTCGCCGGCCCGTTTAAAAACCCAGCCACTGCCGGAAAGACAGGAGGTCGGTGAGTGGATTGATTCGCCTTTACGTTGACTTTCGTAATAGGCTGTATAAAAATTAATCTCCTGACCACGGTTATTATAATAATCAATGATAAAGTAATCACTAAGATCCAGGGCATCGATAAATTTCTGCGCCATAGCCCGGCGCCGGCCGGTCCAGGGCCCAATCCGCAGGGGAAAACCGGACAGAGGCTTTATTGCCGGAATTTTCTCCCGAAACTCAACGTTTTTTGAGACCGCAAAAGTTGTAAGCATCATGATCGTCACGACTATCAGCATTATCATATGACGGCGGCCGGGATCCAGCCGCGGTTGCACCGGTTCACCGGCAGTTACAGACGCCGGCGAACCTGAATCCGCAACCCGCCCCGGAAGTTTGCCCAGCAACCACATTTCCAGAAGCAGAATCAGCAGGGTGATCATAAAAATCAGCCAACCGGAAAAATCGTGCAGGAAACCTTCAGCAACCCGGGGGCCGAAAGGCTCATACAATATCCCGGTTGCAGCAATGCGGATACCGTTGGTCAAAACGATCAACGGGATTGATGAAGCCACCAGCAAAAAGCGCTTCCAGAAAGGTGCCCGAAAAAACCAGGCCAGAATCAGGCTTAAAACTATAACGGGAAAGAGATAACGCAGACCGCTGCAGGCATCGACCACCTGCAGTTTGGTAAAACCGAGATCGATAATATTTCCCTCCCGACAGACCGACATATCGGCCATCTGCATAATCTTGACCCCGAGTTGGGAAGAGAGCAGTTTCAATTTTAATGATATGCGGTTATGCAGAAAACTCGGCAGGGGAAACATTGTCGGGATCAGCAGCAAGGGAAAGAAAATTACCTTGACCTTCTCCCAGCCCATATGCATCCAGGCCAGGGCTGACACCACCAGCCAGGCGGAAAGACAGAGGGTTAAATACTCCCCGCCCAACTCACCCAGCCAATACAAGGATAAAGCCGAAATGAAAAAGATAAAACCGGCAAGAGAAAATCGATTCGGCAAACTTTTGAGCTCTAATCGTTTCTCCCAGATAATATATACAATAACTGCCGGTACCAGATAGCAATAATTATAATCTTCACTATTCCAGTTCCCGACCATATGCAAAAGCCCATCCCGGTAAACTAATCCGAGCAAAGCGGCATAAAGCAATATCACTGCGCCCCAAAAAGATCTTTTTTCAGTCACAATGTCACCACCAGAAAAGTTATAGTCGGCAAATTCCCGAAAAAATTGCGGCAACCCCGCCATCTCAAAATCAGTAATGGCATTAACCGCAAAAGTCAAGTCTGATCAAATTTGCTTCAAATCGTGACAAATCAAAGTCTTTTTCGTTATGTGTTTTTGCGCCCCCCGTTGCCGGTTCTACAAATACCCATAAGTCAAGCCTGACCGTATGCCCCATCACAAAGGCCTGGAAGCATACCAGACCGCTATTTAGCCATCTCGCTGAAAATTACGCTGAGTTTCCAAAAAATCGAAATCAGGACAAAGACTAAACCAACCAGAAAGATTGAGAACAATTTTAGTAACCGACCTTTTTTGCAGGCAGCCTTACCTCTTAAAACAGGTGTATCTTTAACCACTTTAACCTTTGGCGGTGGAAACTGCCGGTAATAAATAATTTTTTTGCCCAGGTTCCAGAACCAGACCGAAAATGCCGATAGCGGAACAACAAACAAAGTTGTAATCGCAAGAAAAACGATCTTCACCCGCAGCCCGGTCTGATTTTGATTCGCTACAATCCATTCTGCGACCGCAAAGGTTAAGGATTTCTCGATTTGCAAAAGAATGACCCCGATTATGGCGCAAATCCCGATAGCAATAAACACTTTTTTTCGCAGAAGCGGATCGGCTTTTTGGATCTTTGGCATCATTTTCTTTATGCCACCGGCATAGCAGGTTGTGGTTAACTATGATGGCGTCGTAAAAAACCGCTGGCGGAGTTTGTCGATAAGGGAATAGAAGAGCGGGACGTAAATCAGCGTCAGAAAGGTAGCGACGAAGAGGCCGCCGATGGCGACTACGGCCAGCGGGGAGAGGCGTTCCAGGCCTAAAGCCCGCTGGGCGGCAATCGGAAGCATACCGACGATGGTGCTGATTGCGGTCATCAGGATCGGCCGGGTACGGACCCGGACCGCCTGTTCGATTGCGGCCAGCAGCTCCTGCCCCTGTTTCCGGGCCTGTTCGATGAAATCAATCAGCAGAATCGAGTTGTTAACCACGATTCCGGCTAAAAGAATCATTCCCATATTCGCCGGCATACAGGCGTGGCGGCCCACAAGCAAAAGGCCCCAGGCGCCGCCGATCATCGCCAGCGGAATGGCACTCATTATCGTAATCGGGGTGATCCAGGAGCGGAAGGTCGGCACCAGCGAGAAAAAAAGCAGGATTACCGCAAGCCCCAGAGCTTTGGCGAGCCGTTTGCCCGCCTCCCCCATATTTTTAACTTCACCTTCATAACTCAGCTTATAACCGGGCGGCAGCTCCAACCCCTTTAACGCGGCCACAATATTCTCCTGCAGGAACGTAATCGCGATGGTGGCGCGGTAGCCGTAGATATCGACCGTCGGCTGCAGGTCCTGACGGGTGAACCGGGTCCGGGTTCGGGTTTTCACCAGTGAAACCAGCTCCCGCAGCGGCACCGGGCCGGAATTACCGGGCAGGTAAATACCGAGCAGGGCTTCCGGGTTACGACGTTCGTTTTTCGGATAACGCACCCGAATCAAATAGCCGTCTTCACCCGGCACCCGCAGGGTTGAAGCCGCCCCGCCCTTGACGGCGCTGCCAATCTCGGCGCTGATAATTTCCGGATCAAGACCGTAACGGCCGGCTTTCTCAAGATCGATATTGAGCATATATTCAGTTTTATCATCGGTCCAGGAACGGCTGACCGTCGTCAAACCCCTGACTTTCCGCAGACGTTCCACAACCTCATCCGCCAGATTATCCAGAACTGCAGGGTCGGGGCCGCTGAGCATAACATCAACCGGAGCGGCGATAGACGAGAGCGGCGTCGCGCCGAAATCAAAAACATCTAAAGATTTCAGCCCGGCGATATCCGCCGTCTGCGCCCGAATGTCATCTTCGATCTCCCAGATCGTCTCTTTGCGATGAAAACGATCGATAAAATGGGCGGTAATCATCCCCTGCTGCGGGATTCTACCGGTGCCGAAACTGACAACCCCGGGTTCGGAACCGACGGTCGTCGACAACAGTTCCAGCCCTTTGATTTTTTCGAGACGGGCTTCAATCCGCCGGGCAATATTTTCGGTCGCGGTCAACGCGGTATCGGCATCGGCTTCAAAGGCGATTTTAACAATACCGGTATCCATCGGCGGCATCAGATCCCGGCCGTTAAGCGGCATCACAATTCTCATACTGAAGACAAACAGCATAATTACCGGCATAATAAAAATCAGTTTATGCCGTAAAGCCGTATGAATCAGCCGGGCAAAAAAATTGCTGATCGGATCAATAATAAAGTGATCAAACAGAGCCGCGATTTTTTCCAAGCGGTTTTTACCCGGGTTGGGTTTCAAGAAATAGGGCGCCAGGATCGGGATAACCGTGACCGAAATGATGTAGCTTGAGAGCAGCGCCAGGGCGAGAACGACAGTAAAGGGCCTAAGAATTTTCTCCACATAACCGCCGACAAACATAATCGGCACCAACACGATAACCGTCGTATAAGTACCAGCCCAGTCGGCCAGCATAATCTCTCTTAAACCGTTAATCGCCGCTTCACGGATCGGTTCCTTGAGCTTGTGGTAATGACGTTCAATATTTTCAATCACCACAATCGCGTCATCCAGCAGGAGACCGGCGGCCACAATAACCGCGGTCAGGGTAACGATATTAAGTTCGTAGCCTAAAACATACATGGCGGCAAACGTCAGAAAATAGGTAAACGGGATCGAGATGGCCGCCAGCAGCGACATCCGCAGGTTGGCAAGAATCAGAAAGATAACCGCCACCGTCATTATAATCGCATCCCTGAGGGCGTCACTCATATTAGAAATGCTGGTCGTAATAATGGTTTTCTGGGTATCGGCAACCTGAAAATCAATATCCTTAAACTGTCGGGCAATTATCGGCAAGGCCTTTTCGACCGCGGCCATAGTGGTCGTCACGTGGCCGGCTTCCGGCCGCAGAAGATTAATCCCGATAGCGGCCCGGTTATTGCCGCGATAAAGCGACTGCCGTTCCCGGTAGTCGGTTTTGATAACCGCGATATCACCAAGATGCAGTTCACCGCCGCCGGCCGCGGCTTCGTGGGCAACAACTATATTTTCCAGGGTCGATTTCAGGAGATGTTCGCCCCGGGTTTTGATCAGAAACTGGGAATCCTGATTAATAATCAGACCATCGGGAATATTAACATTCTGTTTCCTGATGGCGAGGATTACCCGGGCTAAAGAGAGTTTATGCGCCTTAAGCCGCACCGGATCGACCTCAACCAGAATCTCCGGGTTATAACCGCCGAAGATTTCGACGTTGGCGACCTCGGGAATCCGCAGAAAGGCTTCCCGAATTTCATTATCCGCCAACTGGCGCACTTTGGCAAGATCGAGATGGCTGCCCTTTTTCGGGGTCAGGGCGAGGGTGAAAACCGGGGTGGTCGCGTCACTGACCCGAAAAATCTCCGCCGGTTTAATATCCGGCGGCAATTTTGACTCGATCCGCTGCAAGGCGTTGGCAACGTCGGTCGCCGCCGCGTCCAGACTTTTGCGATACTCAAATTCGACACTGACCGCGGTCATCTCATCCTGGCTGATCGAGCGGACTTTGCGGACCAGATCGATGGTGGCCAGCTCTTTCTCCACCGGCCGGGTAACCTTGTCTTCAACATCCGCGGCCGCGGCCCCGGGTTGGGGAATAATGACGGCGATTACCGGATAATTGGCATCGGGAAACAGGTTCAGCGGCATTGAGCGAAAACCGATAAAGCCCAGAGCGGCGAGCAGCAGGATAAAGGAGAGGACCAGATGAGGATGACTGATAAGTTTATCGATAAAACTGTTTTTCAACAAGGCGCCCGCGCCCGGAGCTGAATTTTCCGCTTTCATTTGACCACCTTGACCGCCTGCTTTTCAGAGAGCCGCAAAAGCGCGCTTTCCTGAGCGACAATCAGCCGGTTTTCGGTACTCAACGGAGCCCTGACCACCAGCCAGTCGCCATCATTGGCAAGCACAGTCGCCGGAACAATCCGCACCCGGTTGGCGGCGGTCACCGTAAAGAGATAACTCTGCCCGACATTTTCAAGCAGGGCCCGGGCCGGAATCCGCCAACCCTTAAAATTACCCATACGCAACGCGACCCGGACGGCGGCCCCGGTCGGCAGCGCAAAAGGCGGTTGGGGAATATCTATTTCAACACTGGCCAGAGTGCCCTGCCCCACGGCCGGATGGATGCGGCTGATGACAGCCGACAGCGGGGGTGCGGCATCGGTATCGGGTCCGGCGGAAAATTTATCCGGGATTATCGTCACCGGATCTCCGGGGTTAAGATTGACAAAATCCGCCTGCGGAATATTCACCAGAATATAGTAACCGGCATCAATCTCTTCGATGCCGAGCAGGGTTTTTCCGGGGACGGCCAGATCGCCGGGATCGATGAGACGCTCAGTAATAACCCCGGCCGCCGGCGCTTTTATAACCGTATAGGAGAGATCAACCAGGGCGATATTCAAGGATTTCCCGAGCGCGGTCACCCGGGCCCGGGCATTGTCATAAGCGGCCCGGGATTTATCGAAGGCTTCCTGGCTGATGGCCCGGGCCTTGAACAGTTTCTGATCCCGGGAGAAGATCGCCTTCTGCGTGGTCAGCTGAGTTTTCGCGGCCGCAAGATCAGCCCGAATTGCGGCAACCCGATCCTGTTCCGGGCGGTCATCAAGCTGCAGCAGAATATCTCCTTTACCAACCCGGGTTCCGGGGCGGCCGGAGACCGTCAGGATATGACTGGTAATCCGGGCCGCCAGCAAAATTCGCCGTTTGGCGACCACTTCGCCGAGAAAGGTTTTGCTGACCGGGAAATCGCCTTTTACCGCGGTCACGGTTTTAACCGCCGGCAGCCTGAGTGTCGGCGGAGGGATTTTGCTGATTGCCGCTTTTTTATGTTTAATCAGGCGAATGCCGGCAACCACCAAAAGGAGAATAATAACGACGGGAATTAACTTTTTAATCATAATCGGGGCCTTCTTCAATTGTGCCGCTCGCCAGTCGATAATCAACCAGGGCTTTTTCCAGTTCATAAACGGCTTCAGCTTTTAAGGCTGTCGCCTCAAACCAGGCCGCCTGCGCCAGTAGACTGTCGGTTATGGTCCCGGCTCCGGTTTTATATTTAAGTTCTTCAATACGATAGGTTTCCCGGGCGCTGATAATGGTTTTTTCGGCCATCCCGATGCGTTTTCCGGCCTCATCAATCCGGGAGCGGGCCTGCACGATCTCATTCATTGCCGACAATTTCTGCTGCTCGAAACGGGCCTGAGCCGCGGCGAACCGGGCTTCGGCCTGACTGACCTTAGCTTTTATCCGGCCCCCGGCATAGAGATTAAATTTAAGATTAATACCCGCGCTCCAGACTTCTTCGTTGTCATTTAAACCGCTGCCGGCCCGTTGACCATAATCTCCGACCAGAGCGATTTCCGGCAGATGGTAGCCCCGCTGCTTTTTGATCTCCACAACCGCAAGTTTTACCTCTTCCTGAGCTTTCCTGATATCGGGACGCTTCAGGACGATATTTTCAAGAGCCGTTTTGTCCGGCACCGGCAGGTTCGGGATTTTTGTCGTCAGCCGACCGGTCGGTTCCCGAAGTTGGGCCGGGTTCTCACCCAGCAGCAATGCCAGTCCCTGCCGGGCCCGAAGCGCGGCCTGACGGGTATGGATAAGATCCTGCTCCTGACGGGCCACCTGGGTCTCCATCTTCATTAATTCAACCGGCGCCACCCGGCCCAGTTCAAGTCGCTTTTTCGTATCGGCCTGAGCTTTTTTAAGCGCGTCAAGCGCTTTCAGCTGGGCTTTTGCCAGAGTCTTGAAAGAGAGCACCTGCTTGAAGGTATTGGTAACGTTGGCAATAGTTTCCTGGCGCGAGAAATCAAGCTGCTCTTCGGCAATCAGACGGCTCAGATCCGAAGCCGTAACCTCATACCAGCGCCGACCGCCTTCGTAGAGCGGCAGATTCAGTCGTAAACCACTCTGATAATGATTCCGGGTAAATGCCGGCGGCTCTCCACCGAACTCCGTCATCGGAATCACCAGCATCGGATTTGCGGTTCTCAAGTAACCGCCATAAGCATCGAGCCGGGGCAGAAGCTCACCGCGACTGACCTTTTGCCCGGCTTTAGCCCCCTTAACCTCCTGGTCGCGGGCTTTAAGAGATTGGTTTTTCCGCAGCGCAATCCCGATAGCCGAATCAAGCGTCAGCTGATTTTTTTCAAAACAAAATCCGGGCCCGGAGAACACAACCAACAGTATCACCCAAACCGGAATTGACAAACGTAATCTTGGCATTTTCCCCTCACAAAACTTGCGGATCTATAATTGTCATTTGGCTTAATATGCAAACATCCAGAAAATGTCAAGGAGTATTTTTTGTAAAACCAGAAAAAGACGGCCACGATTAACAATAAATAAGGCGCATCATAAAGGCGCTGAAATATTTTTTTCAGGGATTTAATTTTTCTCGAAAAAAGGCAACCGAGTCTGCCCCAATCGCCCCACTGTTTCACGCCGCCGCTAATAATAATACCAATTACTATTTGACATCTCATCACCCTTAAACTATTGTGATTAATGTGCAGATTATACCCGCCGTTAAATGATATTGAGTATTGGTCATAAGTACCATAACAACCACTGATTATCAACTTATCAGGTCAAAAAGATCTGTTAATATAAATGTTCGGCGGTGAAATGTAAAAAAGAGTGTTGATTAATGTAGTTGAAAGTTAATTTAAGTATCTTTAATCTTAAAGGAGGGTGTTTGAAATGAAAAAAATTACTATTTGTTTGTTTTTAATATTTGCAGTGAGTACGGCAAGTGCTTTTGATTTAAGTAAAAGTTTCAAAAAGGTTAGCGATACCCTAGGAAAATCAACGCACAAAAAGCATGAACAAACAGAACCAAGCATAGACTCTTCACACACAAAAAAAGAGCCAACACCGACACCGACACAACAAAAAAAGAAAAAAACCACCATGAAAGAAAGTAAAATAGGGGTAAATATTGAAAAAGCATGTTTAGGGGGAGTTTGCTTGGGTGACTCTATTGTCGATTTACAAAAGATTACTTGGATTGCTAGCCATAAAATGGAATTGAAGAATAGGGACAAGCTCAAACTGCCCTCTACCGGAATAGGAATATTTGAATCTTGCAAAGTGTATATGAATGAATATGGCTATTCAAAGTCAGAAGAAGAATTTATAAAAAAATATATTTTAGGACTTACAGAAGAAGAAAGGATATTGTTAACTCCTTACTACAAAGCTCATTTTTTCGACAACAAGGTGTTAGGTATTTTAAATAAAGTTATTGCGTGTAAAGGAAAAAAAATGTGTGGATTTGTGCAAACAAAGTCTGGGAATCTTGATAAAATTTCCGTTATGCCATCACCTACAACTGGTAAATATGAAGTTGTAAGTATAGAGCGTCAATTTACAAAAATGGATAAAACTGAAAAAGGTAAAATATTTAAAGCTCTACAGTCGAAATACCCATCAATAATGTCAAGAACTGACGCTCGTAGAGTAGCTTACGGTAAAAAAGAATGGGATGAGTCTATGGCAATTATATCATGGGATCAATCCTATGGCCGATTAATTTTATCAAAAGTATTAAAATATGGCAATGGTCAAATAAATCAAGCAGTTGACTTGCATGGTGACTTCAACGATAAAGCTCTTTTGAAAATTCCTTGTTGTGACGAAGCGCTCACTCCAACATTGGACATAGATTGAGTTACTAAGTGTTGAATTATGGTTTATTTAACGAAATACCGCTTATTTTACCATGAAATATTTCAGCGGTGAAACTCCAAGAAAATTAAAATAAACCGCAGTATAAAAGACAACAATTCGGACGCCCTTATGCCTTAAAAAACCCCGGGGTTTGGGGCGGAGCCCCAATAAATCATAGATAAGTTTTAGATTGTAGAACAACGTTAAATATTGTCCATATAATCAGATAACTTTCCGCAATTTAAAGAGAGATCCAACAGGGTAAACTTGACCGGGAATAGCCGCCCGTTTTTTGTTCGAGCATTGCTGTCCGCAAGTTACCCTTGGCGTTATGTGAAGTGGCTCTAAACACTCCAAAAACATCAAGAAAAGGAGTTTGTCATGCAAAAAGCAAAAAAAATTATTTATGAAAGAATTACAAAACAAAAATCAAAATTTGCTAATGTTGTTTTGCAAAATGTTACAGTTCAACAGATTGGAGGGAACACCGAAGCAGCCGTAGCTAAATATCTGCAGAAAAAATTTCCAGGTGATCAAATAACTGTTAAGCAAATTGATTGGGCATAAGTCTGATAAACACCATCAAAACGTACTTGCCCTTTCAAAATCAGTACACTGAGAGTCAGCAAGAAAACTGAAATCAAAGAGGTCTGTTAAAGATGCCCAGCATTAAAAAAGTTAAAGAAGCTTTCGGGTTACTCTACGAAAGCATAAGAGAGCCAAGTTTTTCGAAATCCCATGAGTTTAGTTGGTGGAATGAAAAGTCACTTTTACCTAATGTGCGTTTCTTTCTCTTAGGCTATTTTGGTGACGACCTTGAACCCGAGCTAAAAACAGAGTTAATCTCGGCACCATCAGGAGAAGGATATTTAGACTTTGCTGTAGGTGATACTGCCATAGAGTTTGCAGTTCGCTTACCGAATGAAACAGCCTCAAAACTTACAAGCTATTCAAACAGAACGGAAAGAACAAAATTAATTCGGCGCAAAGTTAAAAATGATTGGGCGACACACGGTGTGTTGGTATTGTTTGATTTTTCAGATTCTCCTCTAACTAACGAACAACTTGAAGACTACAGAGAAAAACCAAGTCTTGGAAAAGGAAACCATCATATTAATGAATTTTCTGTTCTGTACTATAATTACACATTATCAGACAGCCTGTACTGCATAAGAAAAAACGTAAATTTAGCTAACACTTGACCGAAGGTTAAAATCGGGGGCAGACCACGGTTTTTTAATAACTCAATTGGCAAGAAATCGCCGAACAATCGGGTAAACTTGATCAGGAATAACCTCCTGTTTTTTATTTGAGCATTGCGGCCCGGCAAGTTACCCTTGGCGTTCGGTTTCAAGATATAAAATATGAAAGTAGATTCAAGGCGAAACATCTCAGCGGCCCAGGTAGTCCCCGTAAAATAGATATAAGGAATTTAAATGACAAAATATGACGACAACCAATGTCTACAAATAATGAAAATATATAGATACAATTGAAGAGCATATCCCTCAAAAATCAGCAGAACCTTTAGCTTGAAAAAGATGGCAAGTGCAATGGTAAACTGCAAGAAATACTAGACAATCTATAACACTCAGTCAAACACAACTAACACCATTCTCTTGCAGCAAAATCTCCTTGACAAATATGCACAGATCACTATATTTATGCATATACTTAAAATGAGGAGATTAGAATGAGAACCACATTAGACCTTCCAGAAAATTTAGTTTTAGAGGCAATGAAAAGCACCAACATAAAAACAAAGACAAAAGTAATTATCACAGCCCTCGAACAACTTATAAAGAAATCAAAAATTTCAGAGATAAAAAATTATAAAGGCAAAGTAGATCTAAACATCGACTTAGATGAAATTAGAGGTCGAAATGTCAATTATAATTGATTCATCAGTTTGGATTGAATATTTTAGAAACGGCAACAACTATGAAAAGGTCGATTTCTTGATTGAAGAAAATTTAGTTGTTACAAACGACCTGATACTTACAGAATTAACACCTTTCTTAAAGCTAAAAAGACAACATAAACTCATTAAATTGTTGAGCAATATTAATAACGCCACTATGCAAATAGTATGGGAACAACTAATTGACCTACAATATAAATGCATTAAAAATGGACTTAATGGAGTCAGTATCCCAGATTTAATTATTGCCCAAAATGCCATTCAACATAATTGCAAAATATATTCGCTAGATAAACATTTCACTAAAATGTCCACAGTGCTTAATTTGGATATTTTTTAAAATCTAGCCCAAAACACTATAATTGCCTGAAATAACCTAATGCGGGAACAATTCCCACAACCCAAACAGGGCTTTGTGGCCCGCACCCAGGGGCACTTCCGATGGTCGCAAATAAGTACTCTTATCAGAACATTTTCTTGTTTTTTCAAACCGAAAATAACCTGTAAGGTACTAAAAATTGGTTGTTTTACTGATTCAAGACCACTTTATTTATCAGCGCCGTATAAAAACAATTAATTCAGGAGAAAATAATGGAGAAGTTGCAACCTCCAGAGCCCAGGAAGCTCTTAAAACTACAGCAATTGTGCGAATATTCAGACCCATATGTGCATAATGATGAACTTGATGAATTGTTTACAGGCGCGTATAAAGAGATAATAATCTGGCATAGAGAGCACAATATCTTCTTCAATAATTTACTCGCAAAAGAAGGCTTTGAAATTGCGGATCTCAGAACGATTGATGATTTACATAACTTCCCTTTTATCCATGCGAATTTCTTTAAAATACATGAAACATTATCAGTAAAAAGAGATACCATAAGTGAACATTTGACATCGTCTGGAACCACCGGTCAGAAGTCACAAATGTTTTTTGATAAATGGTCGATTCTGAGCGCCAGAAGAATGGTGCAGTTTGAATATGAAAAAAACGGGTTTTACACTCCCGATAGAGAAGTGAATTTTCTTTTGTTTGCTTATGAGCCTTTAGAGAACTTCAAGGTCGGGACAAGCAACACAAATATTTTTCTTACATCTTTTGCTCGGCAGAAAGAGCTGTTTTTTGCCCTGAGAGCAATCGGCGGGGGCCATGAATTTGATAAATTCGGAACCGTTAACAAGCTGCAGGAATATGAAAAGGATGGGTTGCCGGTAAGAATCCACGGGTTTCCATCCTTCATGTATTTTACATTGAAACTGATGCGGGAGAGAGGGATCGCCTTAAAACTTAACCCTGAATCGTTGGTTATGTTTGGCGGTGGCTGGAAGGGCTATGCCGACCAACAAATCCCCAAAGATGAATTGTATCGACTGATCAACCAAACACTGGGGATACCGCTTGCGAGAATCCGTGACAGCTTTGGCGCGGTTGAACACTCAATCCCATATGTGGAATGCTCACACCACCATCTGCATATTCCGGTATGGTCGCGGCTGTTTATCCGTGATGTAAAAACTTTCGCAGTACTTGGATATGACCAACCCGGTTTCCTGCAATTTGTTACACCCTACATTACTTCGGTGCCGGCCATAAGTGTCATGATGGGCGATTTGGGAATATTGCATCGCGCAGGCTGTGAATGCGGCGCTCAAACACCATATTTTGAAATACTTGGGCGTGCGGGAGCGTCTAAAAATAGAAGCTGTGCAATATCTGCGGCTGAACTTTTAAAGAAAAGAGCGGTGTAGAGCATGACTAAAAACCATTTATGGCAGGGAACCCGCATTGCAGACGAAGAGGCCGAACAACGGCTTGATGATATTGAGCGGTTTACGCTGCCGCATATTGGCAGCAAATTCCCGCTGGAATATCTGCTTGAAAAGATGCAGACATTTCACGAAAAATTGCTGGAGAAGGGAGCGGCTTATGAGCTGTTTGTCAGCAAAGCAATGCAAATACACTCAGCTGACAGAGGGAAAGCTGAGGCTGTTCTTGATTCAATAATTTCCTTTATTTCCAAAGATAATCTGGAGAAGAAATTATACAGTGAACTCGGGACGATTACACCTTTCAGTGCCGAACGCCCATTAATGAAAGAAACCCATTTTGAAAGCTGGGAAGCTCTGGGAACTTTAGTTCATATCGCGCCCACAAATGTTTTTGCGGTGCCGGTAATGTGTGTTATCGAGGGGCTTTTAAGCGGAAATATTAATATTCTTAAAACTTCATCTACTCAAGTTCAGCTGCCGCAGCTGTTTTTCGAAACTTTTCTCTCATTTGATGATGAAAACCGGCTGCGCCCCTACATTATAATTCTTGAGTTTTCGTCGGGAAATGAAACCCTGCTGCAGAAAGTCATTAATGCAGCCGATGCCGTATCCGCCTGGGGCGGAGAGAATGCGATTGCAAGCCTAAGACAAATGACACCTCAAGGTGTACGGTTTATTGAGTGGGGGCACAAGATATCATTTGCTTATTTCGCCAAAGGTTCTGAACAGGATTCCGATGCAATCGAACAGGTATGCCGGGATGTATGTCTTTTTGATCAAAACGCCTGTTCCAGTCCTCAGGATGTCTTTTTGGACACGGAAGACTTTGCTGAACTCAAACGATTTGCTGAAAGATTTGCGGCGGTTTTAGATAAAGTCGCGCAGGAGATGCCTGGAGAAATACCTTCAGATCCGGCCCAGGCTGAAATCAGCACAATGGTTGCAATTGCCCGGACCGAAGAAGCCCTCAACTTAACCAAAGTTTTCTCGGCTGAAGATTTCTCCTGGTCGGTTATCGCGGATAAGCGCAGTGGGCTTTCAATCTCGCCGTTATTCAGAAATGTAATCATAAAACCACTGCCGGAAAAAGATATAATAGCAACCCTGCATCCAATGAAACGCTACCTGCAGACCGTTGCATTGGTGGCAAAGCCCACTGCGGTTATCCCCCTCGCGCGAAAATTCTTTGCCGCCGGCTGCCTCCGTATC
>WFRP01000069.1 GCA_015486505.1 Pseudomonadota bacterium
ACCTTACAGGTTATTTTCTGCACCAAAAAACAAGATTTAATAATCAGAAAATGTTCTGATAAGAGTACTTATTTGCGGGCCGAGAAGGCCCGATTGGGTTGCGGGATCTGTTCCCGCATTAGTACCTTACAGGTTATTTTCTTGTTTTTTTTAACAGTTTTTTCAATTGTAAAAACAAGAAAATGTTCTGATAAGAGAACTTATTTGCGACCGTCGGAAGTGCCCCTGGGTACGGGCCCAAAAAGGCCCGATTTGGTTGCTGGGCCCGATTTGGTTGCTGGGATAGTTCCCGCATTAGGCGGGGATAGTTCCCGTATTACTAGGAGAAGAAGATGCCAAAATTCCGCATGCAGAAAGAGTGGTGGCTCTCGATTCGCCTGATTCACTGGTCGGTGGTGATCTCGGTTTTTACTTTATTGATAACCGGTTTCTATATTGCCACTCCCTTGGTGAACGGGGGCGGAACTACGGCCGATAAATTTTTGATGGGAAATATCCGCACGGTTCATACTTTATTCGGCGTATTTTTAACTTTTCTCATGATCTGGCGCGCCTACCTGGGGCTTTTCGCGAAATTTCACGCCCGTTGGTACGACCTTCTGGCCTGGACAGATATTCCCAACCTGATTGCGCAGGTGAAGTACTACCTGCTGTTTTCGGAAGAAAAATCGAAACATGAATACCAGTACGGTCCCTTGCAGTCGCTGGCTTACAGCGGTTTGATCTGTCTTCAGTTAGCGATCGTTCTGACCGGCTTGATTATGCTCGGGGCCAACTATCATGCCGGTTTGAGCCTCTGGCTGAGCGGTGTTTTGA
The DNA here is from genome assembly GCA_015486505.1 of Pseudomonadota bacterium. Classification (GTDB taxonomy): domain Bacteria; phylum Desulfobacterota; class Anaeroferrophillalia; order Anaeroferrophillales; family Tharpellaceae; genus Tharpella. The sequence continues at coordinate 817 of WFRP01000069.1, forward strand.
AGCCGCTTGAACTGGCTCTGGGGGGACTTGCCGGGATTCGCCTGATCCATCACATCGTTGCCTGGGGCTTTATCCTTTTCATTATGGTTCATGTCTATATGGCCATTTGGTCCGATGTCGTTTACAGAGAAGGAACCATCTCTTCGATGATCAGCGGCCGGGTTTTTCGCCGGGCAAAATAATTAAGAGGCGGTTTCCTTCAATGCGCATTACCGTATTAGGATTGGGGAACACCCTTTTGCGCGATGAAGGTTTCGGGGTTCATTTTCTCGAGGAAATCAATCAGAAATACCGTTTTCCGGAAAACGTCAAATTGATTGACGGCGGTACTTTAGGTTACGGCCTGCTTGATACGATAAGCTCCTGCGATAAGCTTATTGTCGTCGATATAATAAAGAGCGATGATTGCCCCGGTACTCTCTACCGGTTTACTCAGGCCGAAATGGAACTCCATCTCCCGGCCCCGACCTCAGCCCATGAGGTCGAGTTTTTTGATGTTTTAAGCAAGGTTGAAATGATGGCGGCCCTGCCGGAGACCGTTTTTCTCTGTATCGCGCCGCAGGATTACGGCGGTGAGATGGATATGACGATGAGTCCGGTCATGTTTGCCGCTTTTCCGGCAATGGAAAAACTCCTTCTGCAGGAGTTAAGCGCCTGGCAGGTGTGCCCGATTCCCAAAGAGGTAAATCCGGGTGCATGAACTCTCCCTGATCCAATCCCTGTTGACAATTATTGAAGATAATGCCAAAGAGCACGGGTTTACTAAAGTTAACCGGGTGAGCCTTTCCTGCGGTCGACTTTCCGCGGTTGAGCCTGCGGCCCTGGAGTTTGCTTTTAATACCCTGACCCAAACCGGAATCTGTGCGGCGGCGCAACTGGAATTGGAAATTCTGCCTTTGCAAGTGTATTGTTATGATTGTAACCGTGAATTTACCAGTCCGGATTCCGATCCAACCATCTGTCCCGATTGCCGGGGCGACCAGGTTATGGTGACCGCCGGTCTGCAGGAGCTGCAACTTTTAGAATTGGACGTGGATTGATGTGTATAAGTTTTCCCGGCCGGATTATCGCTTTTAAGGAAGAAAACTGTCTCGCTGTAATTGAGGTTGGCGGAACTGAGCGGGAAGTTTCGCTTGATCTTCTCGGGGAGTCGGTCGCTCTTGATGATTATCTCCTCTGTCATGCCGGATTTGCTATCCATAAGATAGATCCCGAAGAGGCGCGCAAGAGCCTGGCCCTGCTCCAGGAGATTATCGATAATGAAATTTATTGATGAGTACCGATCTCCGGAGCTGGTTTCCGTCCTGTTGAAAAAAATCCGGAAAACTGCCGCCGCTCTAAACCGGCCTGTAAAAATTATGGAGGTCTGCGGCAGTCATACGACCGCTATCAGCCGTTTCGGCATTCGTCGGCTTCTGCCCGAAAATATTCAGCTTGTCTCCGGGCCCGGTTGTCCGGTCTGTGTTACTTCCATTAAAGATATCGATGAGGCGCTCTATCTTGCTGCCCGGCCCGAGCTGATTTTTACAGGTTACGGCGATCTCTTGCGGGTGCCCGGCAGTCACGGTAACTCACTGGAGAAGATTCGCGCCGCCGGTGCCCAAATTAAAACCGTGCATTCGGCTCTGGAAGCGCTTGCTCTAGCCCGGTCTTGCTCCGACCGGCCGGTGGTTTTTATGGGTATCGGTTTCGAAACCACCGCTCCCACGGTCGCGGCCGCCCTGCTCCGGGCTGAAAAAGAAAAGCTTGAAAATTTCTTCGTTTACTCCTGTCACAAACTGATGCCGCCGGTTATGCGACTGTTGCTTGACGAAAAAGCGCTCAAAATTGACGGATTTCTCTGTCCCGGTCATGTCAGCACGATTATCGGGAGCCAACCTTATAATTTTATTACTGAAACAGACCGGGCCGCGGTCATTACCGGTTTTGAGCCGGTTGATATTCTTGAGGGAATAGCTCTGATTCTGGAAGAGCTGGACTCCGGTGTCAGCGGCATCAAAATTCAGTATAAAAGAGCCGTGAATCCGGCCGGCAACCGTAAAGCCCAGGCGGTAATGAATGAAGTTTTTGTACCGGCAACCGTTGACTGGCGGGGTCTGGGCGCGATCTCGCAAAGCGGTCTGGCTCTGCGGGCAGGATTTGCCTTTTTTGATGCCCGGAAACATTTTTCAATCCCGGAAATCAGCAGCACAACCAATTCCAACTGCAGTTGCGGTGAGGTTCTGCAGGGCCGGATCGAACCGTCTGAATGCCGTCTCTTCGGCAAAGCCTGTACGCCGGCCAGTCCGTTCGGCCCCTGTATGGTCTCCAGTGAGGGCAGTTGTGCCGCTTATTTTCGTTACTCCAGGACTATTTTTTGAGGAAATACTGATATGAAAATTAACGTCGTTACCAATATTCTTGATGCCAATAACCGTATCGCCAATGAAAATCGAGCTTTTTTTGATGAAAAAAAGGTTTTTGTGATTAATTTGATGAGTTCGCCCGGGGCGGGCAAGACCACGTTGGTTGAAAAGACAATTCTGGCTCTGCGCGAGCGTTTCCGGATTGCGGTTATTGAAGGGGATATTCAGGATAGTTATGACGCGGAAAGGATTGATAAACTCAATATCCCGGTGGTTCAAATTAATACCGGCGGCGCCTGTCACCTTGACGGCAATATGATCAAAGAGACCTTTGCCGGCTTCGATTTTGACAATCTTGATCTGCTGATTACTGAAAATGTCGGCAATCTTGTCTGTCCGGCGGAATTCAAGATTGGTGAAAATGCTAAAATTATGATCTTGAGTACCCCTGAGGGCGCCGACAAACCGGCCAAATATCCGCTTATGTTCGGTGAATCTTCCGTGCTTTTAATTAATAAAATCGATCTGGCTCCGTATGTTGATTTCGATTTCGAAAAAGCCCGCCAATCCGCCCATGCCATCAATCCTGAGCTTAAGATCTTTGAGGTTTCCTGTAAAACCGACAACGGCCTTAAACAATGGTTTGCCTGGCTGACGGCGGCGATTGAAAGTTTTCAGGCCGGCCGGGAAAAAGGTTAGAGCGGGTTTGCGCCTTAAAAGATTACGTCTGCACTTTACCGGCACGGTTCAGGGGGTCGGTTTCCGGCCGCATATCTATCATCTGGCAACCGAAATGAAACTTTCCGGTTTTGTCTTGAACCGGCCGGATGGGGTGCTGGTTGAGATTGAAGGCCCCGCGGAGAAGCTGGATCGGTTCGTCTATAAAATCAAGGCAACCCTTCCTCCCGCCGCCGCAATCAAAACCCTCGCTCGTACCGAAATCAGCCCGGTCAATAATTGCCAGGATAATTTACCGTTCATAATCCGGGAGAGTCCGACGGCCGGCCGCCGGGAGTTTACAATCGGCGTCGACAATGCTACCTGTTCCGCCTGCCTGGCTGAACTCAACGACCCCGCTGATCGTCGTTTCGCTTATCCCTTCATCAACTGTACCGCCTGCGGCCCGCGCCTGACCATTGTCAACGATCTTCCTTACGACCGTCAACGGACGGCGATGGCCGTTTTCCCTTTATGTCAGGCCTGTTTGGCGGAATATAATGATCCGGCAAGCCGACGCTTTCACGCGGAAGCCACGGCCTGCCCCCAGTGCGGCCCGCGCCTTTACCTCTGCGATAGCCGGGGGAAAAAAATCGTCGATAGCGAAGCTCTTGAATTGACTCGAAAATTGCTTGCAGAGGGCAAGATTATTGCCATAAAGGGGCTCGGCGGTTTTCATCTCGCGGTGGCCGCTGCCGATCATTCTGCGGTGATGCGCCTGCGGCAACGTAAAAATCGTGACGCCAAGCCCCTGGCCCTGATGGTTAAAGATCTTGAGGCGGCCGCCGAACTGGTGAAACTGAATCCGGCTGAGGAAAAACTTCTGCAAACCCCGGCCCGGCCGATTGTTCTGCTCGAAAAAAAAAGCTCAAACTGTAAACTCTCTTCCGCTGTTGCCGGAGGTCTTCAGCATTACGGGATTATGCTTCCTTATACGCCGCTGCATCATCTGCTGTTTGCCGCCGGTTTGGGGCCTCTGGTTTTGACCAGCGCCAATCTCAGTGATGAACCGATCTGTATTGATAATCAGGAAGCGCTGTCGCGGCTTAACGGAATTGCCGACTATTTTCTTCTGCACAACCGCGATATCGTTGTTCGCCTCGATGACTCCGTCGCTATGGTGGTTAATAAAAGGCCGCAATTATTGCGGCGCTCCCGGGGCTATGTACCGCAGAGTATCGCTCTGGCCAAGCCGTTGCCCGCGGTTCTGGCTCTGGGCGGCCATCTCAAAAATTCACTCTGCCTGATTAAAAATGACAAGGCCTGGTGTTCGCCGCATATCGGTGATCTTGAAACCCCGAAAGCCCGTGATTTCTTTCAGGAAAATATAGCCCTGCTCCAGAAAATCGGCGATTGCCAACCGAAGATTATCGCCTGTGATTTGCATCCCGGCTATTACAGTTCGCGTTTTGCGGCAAATTTTAAGGGGAAAACCGTAATTAGGGTGCAGCATCACCATGCTCACATTGTCAGCGCCATGGTTGACAACCGGATTTTAGGCCCGGTTTTGGGGCTGGCGCTGGATGGTACCGGCTACGGCAGTGACGGTCATATCTGGGGCGGGGAGTTTCTGCGGGTTGATGAAAGCGGTTTTACCCGGCTCGGCCAGATTCGTTATTTCCCGCTGCCGGGCGGCGAAAAGGCCATCCGTGAACCCTGGCGGATCGGTTTAAGCCTGCTGCGGGAGGCCGATCCGAAAGAATGGCTTGAAAAAGCCCGCCGGCTTAAATTGGCGCCGTCCGCTTTCAGCGATGCTGAACTTGAGCGGCTGCTTGCGCAAACCCTGAATCGGCCTTTGACATCAAGTATGGGACGTTTCTTTGACGGGGTTGCCGCAATCTTGGGCTTTTCTCAAACCGCGGCTTACGAAGCCCAGGCGGCGATAGAACTGGAAGCCCTGGCCATCGCGGCCGGGGAAATTTCGCCGTCTTTGAGACTGTTGCCGTTTTCCATTGAAAATGAGGCCGGACCGGAAGGTTTGGATTATCTTGAACTTAACCTGCTGCCGATGATAACGGAACTTGTGCAGCTCATCTTGAACAATCATCAACGCGGAGATCTTGCCGCTCTTTTTCATTATTCATTGATTTATGCTCTGATGAGTACAGCCGAAAAACTATGTGAGCGTCACCGCCTTGAGCGGGTGGTTTTGAGCGGCGGCTGTTTTCAAAATCGGCTTCTGCTTGCCGGTTGCCGAAACTGGCCGCAGAAAAGCGCCGCCGGCCAAAAGATAAACCCTGATCTGCCGTCGCTGAAAATTTTCAGTCATAATCAGGTCCCGACCAATGACGGCGGCCTCGCATTAGGCCAGGCCCTGATCGCGGCCCGTCAGAGCCGACAGAAATGTCAATAACTATTCAGCCGTATGGTTAATCCGGGGTCGGCCGCGGTTTTTCCCTCCAGGCTTATAAGATTTCTGTTTTCCAGCGCTTGCTGCGCCCGCGCCCCGAAGGTACCGGGCGCATGACAAAACTCGCTTGCGCTCAGACAGTTGTAATGTTTATGGGCTTCTGCTCGCCGGAAAAACGACGAAATCTTTCCGCAACCGCTGACGAAAAAGCATCCCGCCCTCTTCTGCAAGACGAGAGATAAAATTTGGCTGAATAGTTGCAAAAAACTTTCCGGCAAATTGCAAAAACTCATAACCGTAATTGACAAAAAACCGATCTTTGATTACAGAGAGGTGGGTGTGCGCCCGGATTTTTACAGGGTCTGATAATCGGGGCTGATAAAAATTAAGTTAAGGAGTTATGTAACTATTCAGCCGAATCCGGGGTTGGGCGCGGTTTTTCTCCGCCAGGCGTTAAGATTTCTGTTTTTCCTTTAAGCTCGCTGCGCCCGCCTTGCAAAACTCGCTTACGCTCAAACCGTTGCAATGCTAATGGGCTCCCGCTCGCTTCCGAAAAACAACGAAATCGTTTCCGCAACC
>WFRP01000070.1 GCA_015486505.1 Pseudomonadota bacterium
AGCAGTCGCTTTGATTTTAAGAGATATCTTTGGTTTTGGCTTCAATGAAATCAACCAGCGAACTGATCGATGCCAGGGCAACTTTGCCCTCCTCCATATCTTTTATTTCAACCTGGAAATGTTTCTGGATAAGTACGACCAGCTCAACCGCGTCGAGTGAGTCAAGGCCTAAACCTTCATCGCCGAAAAGCGGGTCGTCATCGTTGATCTCTGCCGCTTCGACATCTTCCAGGTTTAACTCTTCAATAATTATCTTTTTTAACTGTTGGCTTAGTTTCATATCTGTCATGGGTGTGTCGCCCTTCTTCTTCCGCTTCTTTTTATGAATTTTTTGCGCTAATCTCTAATGCGGGAACTATCCCGCAACCCAAAAGAAAGTTTTCGGCCCGTACCCCAGGGGCACTTCCGCTGGGCGCAAATAAGTACTCTTATCAGAACATTTTCTTGTTTTTACAGTTGAAAAAAGCTGTCGAAAAAAACAAGAAAATAACCTGTAAGGTACTAAACAAATAAACTGTTGTTCTAAAATAAGGGAGAAATAATCATGAAAATCAATGAAACCGTTAAAGCGCAAAGTGCTGATCCGGCCAGCCGGGAAATCTTGCAACTGGCCGCGGTTCAGGAGATTGAAACCGTCTGGAACCGCCTGGAAAAACAGCAGCCCCAATGCGGCTTCGGTGAACTCGGCCTCTGCTGCCGGATCTGTATGATGGGCCCCTGCCGTATTGATCCCTTTGGTGAAGGCGCTCAGAAAGGCGCCTGCGGCGCCGACGCCGACACCATCGTCACCCGCCACCTGGTCCGTATGATTGCCGCCGGGGCCGCCGCCCACTCCGATCACGGCCGGCGCCCGGCTCTGCTCTTAAAAGAGATTGCCGCCGGCCGCAATAATGAATATCAAATCAGCGACCCGAAAAAACTTAAGGCCATCGCCGCAAAACTGGGACTTGAGACCGAAAATTGCGCCATTGATGAACTGGCGTTGCAAGTTGCCGATATCGCCCTCAACGATTTCGGCAAACAGAACGAAGAGACTTTGGCCTTTGTTAAAGCCTATGCTCCGAAAAAACGGCTTGAACGCTGGCTGAAGATTGCTGAAGATTTAAGTTCGTTAAGTGAGAAAACCATCGGTATTCTGCCGCGCGGTATCGATCGCGAGATTGTTGACATTATGCACCGCACCCATTTCGGGGTCGACCACAGCCCGCTCTCCCTGATTGCTCAGGGCGTCCGGGCCGCAATCGGTGACGGCTGGGGCGGTTCTTTGATTGCCACCGAGATTCAGGATGTCATATTCGGGACACCGCAGATCCGGGAAGCAAATGCCAATCTTGGCGTTCTTGATGAAAAACAGATAAATCTCGTTATCCACGGCCACGAACCGGTGCTTTCAGAAAAGATTGTCGAGATTGCCGCCAGTGAAAAGATGCTGGCGCTTGCCCAAAAACACGGAGCGACCGGGGTTAACGTGGTCGGTATGTGCTGCTCGGGCAACGAAATCCTGATGCGCCACGGCGTCCCGATTGCCGGCAACGAACTGCAGCAGGAACTTGCCGTTATTACCGGCGCGGTTGAATTGATCAGCGTCGATGTTCAATGTATTTTTCCGGCTTTGGCCGAACTTTGCCAATGTTTTCATACCCATTTTGTCGCCACCAGTGATCAGGCGGCCTTTCCCGGCTCAATCCATATCCAGTTTGAAGAGGATGATGCTAACCGCTGTGCTGAAGAAATCGTTACCCTGGCAATTGAAAATTTCGCCAACCGCAAACCGGAAAAAGTCCATATTCCGGAAATTACGAACCGGGCCATGGTCGGGTTTTCGGTTGAAGCCATTCTCAGCGCTTTGGGCGGCACACCGGAACCGCTGCTTGACGCGATTAAAAGCGGGGCCATTAAAGGCGTTGTCGGCATCGTCGGCTGTAACAATCCGAAAGTAACCCACGATTTTTATCATATTGAACTTGCCAAAGCCCTGATTGCCAAAGATATTCTCGTCATCGGCAGCGGCTGCTGGGCGATTGCCGCCGCCAAAGCCGGACTGATGCAGATTGAAACCGCCACTCTGGCCGGTGACGGCTTAAAAGCGGTTTGTAACGCCTTGAAAATCCCGCCCTGTCTGCATATGGGCTCCTGCGTCGACTGCTCGCGGATGCTGGTTTTAGCCGGCGCTTTGGCGGACACCCTGGGGGTTGATATTGATGATCTGCCGCTGGTCGGCTCGGCCCCGGAATGGCTGACCGAAAAAGCGGTTTCAATCGGCACCTATTTTGTCGCCTCCGGGGTTACGGTCCATCTCTGGCCGATGCCGCCGATCGCCGGCGGGGCCAAAGTTACCGAGATCCTCACTCAAACCGCGGCCGATGTTTTCGGCGGCGCTTTCTTTGTCGAGGAAAACCCGCTCAAGGCCGCCGACAAGATGGCTGAAATCATTAACGAAAAACGCCGGGCTTTAGGATTATGAAAAAACGCCATCTGATTATCGGAGCCGGCAATGCCGGTTTAAGCGCGGCGGCAACGATTGCCCGGCTCAAACCTGAAGATGAAATCGAAATCATCTCGGATGAGCCCTGGGCTCCCTACTGCCGCTGCCTTCTGACTTACTATCTCGAAGGGAAAATTACGAAAGAGCGGCTCTTTGCCTGGGGGGAAGCAATTATCCGGAAAAATCGCCTCAATTACCACCCGAATGAACGGGTTTTAAGTATCGACAGCAACAATTTGAGCGTTGAGTGTGAATCCGGGAGCAGAAAGAGGGCCGATTCAATTCTGATTGCCACCGGCAGCAAGCCTTTCAAACCGGATTTCCCCGGCGCCGATCTGCCCGGCATCTTTACGTTAAGAACCTTCAACGATGCTCTGGCGATCAAACAGAAACTCAAACCCGGCGGCTGCTGGGCCGTGGCCGGAGCCGGGCTGGTGAGCTTAAAAACTATAATCGCCCTGCGGCAGTACAATATCAAGATTGACCTTTTTGTCTCTTCAAAGCGAATTCTTTCTCAGGTTCTCGACTCCTACGCCGCCGGCTTGGCGGCGGCAAAACTTGACGAAAACCGGATTGCAATCCATCTCAACGAAGAGATAACAAGTGCGGAACCCGCGGCCGGTGATCAACTTAAACTCACCAGCAACCGCGGCCGGGAAAGTTTGGTTGACGGCCTGCTTTACGCTAAAGGGGTTATCCCGATAAACCCGCTCGCTCAGGCCAATGCTCCCGACAATCTCAGCCGGGATAACCAGGGGGCGGAGCCTGTCAATCACCCCGAACCGCGCTCAGACAGTTCAAAAAGACAAGACGGCATTGCGCTTGATTCCCATCTCGAATACTCAGCGAATATCTTTGCCGCCGGTGATGCGGCCCGAGTCTTTGATCTTGTGCGCGGCCGCAGCGAGCGGCTGCCGCTCTGGCCCCTGGCCGGAGAACAGGGCCATCTCGCCGGCCGCAATATGGCAACCACCCGGCCCGGCTCGCTTTATGACTACCCCGGCGCGATCAGCTGCAACGCTTTCTCTTTTTTCAACCTTGATTTCATCAGCGCCGGCGACCGGGTAATTCCCCAGGACAACCCCGACTGGCATTCCGATAAAACAATCCGGAATGACACCTACTGCCGCCTTAATTTCCACAAAAATAGACTCAAAGGCTTTATCCTCAGCAGCGCAAATCATAATAACCTCAACCACTTGAGAAAATCCGGCCCCCTGCTGGCCCGGATCAGACGCGAAGCTCTAGACCGGGGTTAAAAACCGGTGACAATTCAGGCGAAATACCCATAACTCAAGCCTGACCGTGTCCGGATTTTTGTAAAAAGGCACGGCATTTTACTACCGTGCCTTAAAAAGTTAAAACTTCCCTGAAGTTCCAACTGCTGGATACAACAGAGGATTTTGCTTTACTCTATGAACTCTGTGATTAACAGTTTTCAGCCTTTAAGAATATCCGCCATTTCCGGCAGGATTGTCGGCAGTTCATCGATCAGTTTCTTTACGGCATTGACCGAGTTATCAAACATTGCCTGCTCTTCCTCGTTAAGCTCGAATTCGATAATGTTTTCAACGCCGCCGGCGCCCAGAACACAGGGAACTCCGATATAGTAATTTTCGACCCCGAATTCACCTTTAAGCAGAGCGCAAACCGGCAGTACCCGTTTCTGATCGCGCAGAATGGCTTCGGCCATCGCCACCGCCGATGAGGCCGGGCTGTAAAAAGCGGAACCATTGCCGAGCAGTTTAACCACTTCGCCGCCGGCCATTTTGGTCCGCTCAACCATCGCCGCCATCACTTCCTCAGCCTTGGCCTTATCACCATATTTGCGGATCAGCTGTTCCATTACCGGAATCCCGTTGACATTGGCATAACGGACAATCGGCACCATGGTATCGCCGTGACCGCCGAGAACCATAGCGTTAACATCACGAACCGAAACCCCGAGTTCCCAGGCAATAAAAGAGCAGAAACGGTTGGAATCAAGCACTCCGGCCTGACCGATAACCCGCTCAGCCGGAAAACCGGTAACCTTCTGACACAGGGTCACCATCGCATCAAGCGGATTCGAGATAATAATAACAAAAGCCTCCGGGGCATGCTCTTTAATCCCCTCGGCAACCTGTTTCATAATTTTCGAGTTAATCCCTAAAAGATCGTCCCGGCTCATGCCCGGCTTCCGCGGCAGGCCGGCGGTCACGATAATAATATCCGACCCGGCAATATCGGTGTAACTGTTAGTTCCTTTCAGATCAACGTCAAACTGATCGATCCGGGCAACCTCCGCCAGATCAAGCATTTTCCCCTGCGGCAGACCTTCAACAATATCGAACATCACCACATCACCAAGTTCTCTCTGCGCGCACAACTGCGCTAAGACCCCACCAATCTGACCACCACCAATCAAAGATATTTTAGCTCTTTTCATTTCCACTCTCCTCGTGTAAAAATTTTTTTAAGCCCACCTGAGACCAAATCATAAATCTTAAAAACAAAACAATGTATACAGTATGCAAATTAAACGTAAATGTCAAGCAAAACTTAAAAGATAAAATTGACATCCGGCAATAAATACACTACTGCAAAGAGACTGACGGGAAAAAACAAAATTTATCGCAAACCCAAAAACCCCGGTGCCGAATATGGAATATCCGAAAGCTGAAATAGCCCGACTTTTAATTGATTATTTCGCCGGCGACAATCGTCGGATTGAGCACGCCCTGAACGTACTTAAAGAAGCCGAACTCCTGCGGGCAGAAAGTGATACGGTTTATGATGATGAAATTGTCATCGCCACGGCCCTGCTCCATGATATCGGCATCAAAGTTTCCGAAGAGAAACTCGGTTACAATAACGGTAAAACCCAGGAAGAGTACGGCCCGCCGATAGCTGAAGAGCTGCTTAAAAAAATTGATTTTCCGCCGGCTAAAATCAAGGTGGTCAAGGATATCATTGCCAACCATCACTCACCTTCAAGGTTTGACTATCCGGAACTGGAGCTGTTGAAACAGGCCGACCGGATTGTCAACCGACGTGAAGAATAAAATTGAGGAGAAAATATTATGACGGAAAAAAATAACAACAGTGCTTTAATTCTTGGATTTTTACTTTTTTGCGGGCTGGCGGCCTTGGGTTTTCTGCTGGGTAACGCCGCTCTCAAGGTTAAGGCCATGGAGCGCAGTGTCAGGGTTAAGGGGCTTTCCGAACGTGAATATCCGGCCGATATCGTCATCTGGCCGATTCAGTTTGTGGTTGCCGATAATGATCTGCAAAGCCTCTACACCACCCTCGATAAAAACACTGCGGCGATTAAAACATTTCTTGAAAAACAGGGAATTAAAAGCGCGGATATTTCCAGCAACCCGCCCGCCATCACCGATAAATCGGCCCAGAGATACGGCAATTCAAACCCGGTCAGGTTTCGATACAGCGCCGTCCAGACGGTGACCGTGTATTCAAAAGATATTGATACCGTACGCTCGGCAATGGGAAAACTGTCCGACCTCGGCAAACAGGGCATCGTCTTTAATCGTGAAGATTACGAAGCCCGTCCCGAATATATCTTTACCCGGCTTAACGAAATCAAACCGGCAATGATTGAGGAAGCGACCCGTAAAGCCCGCGATGTTGCCTTGAAATTCGCTCAGGATTCAAACAGTAAACTCGGCAAGATAAAACGGGCTTCGCAGGGCCAGTTCAGTATTAATGCCCGGGATAAAAGCACCCCGTATATGAAACGTATCCGCGTGGTCTCCACGGTTGAATATTATCTCTCGGATTAGACAGCATCAACTAAAATCTCAACTTTCTGAGTCAGGTTAACTGATTGATATTTAAAAGCTAATGCGGGAACAATCCCCGCAACCCAAAAGAAAGTTTTCGGCCCGCACCCAGGGGCACTTCCGCTGGGCGCAGGCGAAGCAATTTTGTTTATTTCCTCTGTTACTTTACCGCCAAACCGAGTGAAGCCGAATATTTACTGTCAGAAAGTTAAGTTAAATGATTAAATCAGACAAACCGAGGATTATTGTTGTCGGCGGCGGCGCCGCCGGGATGATGGCGGCCGGAGCGGCGGCCGGCACCGGCGCCCGGGTTCTGCTGCTGGAAAAAATGAAAGCGCCCGGCCGCAAACTCGCAATCACCGGCAAAGGCCGCTGCAATCTGACCAATACCTGTGAAATCAGGGAATTTATTGAGCATTTCGGCAAAACCGGCAAATTTTTGCGCCAGGCTCTGCATCGCTTCAGCAACCGGGATTTAATTGAGTTCTTTAATGATTGCGGATTGGCGACTGTAAACGAACGGGGCGGACGCGTCTTTCCCGCCGGCGGCAAAGCTCCTGATGTTGTCAAAACTTTGCGGAACCGGCTGCAGAAATCCGGCGTCACCATTCGCC
>WFRP01000071.1 GCA_015486505.1 Pseudomonadota bacterium
GAGCGTAAGGAAAAACAGAAATCTTAACGCCTGGCGGAGAAAAACCGCGCCCGACCCCGGATTCGGCTGAATAATTACCTATTTTTTTCGAATGTATCAACCGTAAACTTATAACTTAAGGAGAAAAATCATGGGAAACGGTTTGGTGAATGTCAGGGATCAGAAATTTATTCTTTTCGAGCAGCTTAAGATAGCGGAGCTTTTCAACTCGGAAAAGTATGGCGATTATACCGTCGATGATGCCAATATGATGCTCGGTGAAGCGGAAAAGCTGGCGGTTAATGTGATGGAGCCGACCTATGCTGAGGGAGACAGGGAGGGCTGTACCTTTGCTGACGGCAAAGTCAAGGTGCCGGCCTGTTTCCATGACGCCTACAAAAAGATCTGCGCGGCCGGTTGGAACTGCGCGACCCGCAGCCCTGAAGTCGGCGGTCAGAATATGCCGCTTTTGCTTTTTTCTGCCTGCGCGGAACTTTTTAATGCCGCCAATTTCCCTTTATTGATGTATCCCGGGCTTACCTGCGGTGCCGCCGGCCTGATCGAGCAGTTCGGCACTGAAGCGCAGAAAAAAAAGTATATGGAAAAAATGTATTCGGGTGAATTCGGCGGAACTATGTGTCTGACTGAGCCCGGAGCCGGCAGTGATGTCGGGGCGCTGCGCACCAAAGCGGTCAAACAGGAAGACGGCACCTATCTTATCACCGGGACCAAGATGTTTATTTCCGGCGGCGATCACGATCTGGCGCCGAATAATATTCATGCCCTGCTCGCCCGGATCGAAGGCGACCCGGCGGGAACCGACGGCATCTCGATTTTCATCGTCCCCAAAATCAGGGTTAACGATGACGGAACTCTCGGTGAAGACAATGATGTTGTTACCGGCGGTATTGAACATAAAATGGGGATTAAGGGCTCGGCCACCTGCACGCTTAATTTTGGTGAAAATGAGCGTTGTGTCGGTGAATTATTAGGAAAAGAGCGCCAGGGGATGGCGATTATGTTTCATATGATGAATGAAGCCCGGCTTGAGGTCGGTATGCAGGGGCACAGCCTGGCCTCCGCCGCCTATGAACATGCCCGCGATTACGCCCGGGAGCGGATTCAGAGCCGGGCGATCTGGGATATGACCAATCCTGAGGCTGAAGCGGTTACCATTATTGAGCACCCCGATATTCGCCGGACGCTTTTGTGGATGAAGGCTTATACCGAAGGGATTCGGGCTTTAAATTATTATGTCGCTTATGCCTTCGATCTGGCTGAAACCGCAACCGATAAAGCTGAGGCCAAAAAATGGAAAGGGGTGGTTGAACTTCTGACCCCGATCTGTAAAGCTTTTTCGACTGATAAGGCGATACAGATCTGTTCCTATGCGATTGACATTTACGGCGGTTATGGTTACTGTTCCGAGTATCCGGTTGAGCAGTATTTAAGGGATACCAAGATTACGACCGTTTATGAAGGTACCAACGGCATTCAGGCGCTGGATCTGGTCGGTCGTAAACTGGCGCAGAATCGCGGCGCCAGTATCAAGCTGCTTTTTGAAGAGATGGGCACGACCGCGGCAACTCTGGCGGCGGATTCTGATTTTGCCAGGCTCGGGGCCGCGTTCGGCAAGGCCGTAGAGGCGGTTGGCGGCGTAACCTTACAGTTTAAAGATATGGCACAAAGCTCCGGAATGATTCTGCCAATTCTCAATGCCCGGCCTTTTCTTGAAGTTTTGGGCGATCTTCTGGTCGGCTGGCAGCTACTGCAGGCGGCCCAGGTCGCGAAAGCGGCATTAGCCAAAATTCATGCGGAAAACGGGCTCGAAACGCTGCCCGACAAACGCGCTTTTGCCCGCAAAAATGCCGAAGCCGCTTTTTATGAAGGCAAGATCGCATCGGCCCGTTATTTCGCGACGACGATTCTGCCGACCGTCAAAGGCCGCTGTCTCGGTATTCTCGCCGGCGACCGGACTCCGATAGAGATGCTGGATGCCTCTTTCGGTTAAAGTCACACTTAGAGTATATTTAATTTCAACCTGAATTTAAGGAGACAAGATAAATGACATACCAGATCAAAAAGGCGGCGGTGCTTGGCGCCGGAGTGATGGGGGCCACGATTGCCGCCCATCTCGCAAATGCCGGGATTGAGACTTTACTGCTTGATATTGTTCCTTTCGAACTGAAACCTGAAGATGAGGCAAAAGGGTTGACCAAAGAGAGTCCGGCCTGGCGCAACAGTTTTGCCGAACGTGGTCTGAAAGGGGCTATCAAGATGAAACCGGCGGCTTTTTATTCTAAAAATGTGGCCAGACTTGTAAAAACCGGTAACTTTGATGATGATCTTGACAAACTGGCCGGGGTTGACTGGGTGGTTGAAGTCGTAGTTGAAAATCTGGAGATCAAACAGGAACTTTTAGCCAAAGTCGAAAAGATTATCAGCTCCAATTGCATTCTCTCATCAAATACTTCGGGATTGCCGATCAATGAGGTCGGGGCCAAACTCTCTGCTGACGTCAAAAAACGCTTTTTAGGAACCCATTTCTTCAACCCACCCCGTTACATGAAACTTCTGGAGATTATTCCCGGCCCGGACACCAGCTCTGAAGTCATTGAATTTACAAGTGATTTCTGTGAAAATGTTTTAGGCAAGGGGATTGTTGTCTGTAAGGACGTCCCCAATTTTGTCGCCAACCGGATCGGGGTTTTCGATATTGCCAACGCGATAACGATTATGCTGGATAAGGGTCTGACGATTCCCGAACTCGACGCAATTGTCGGCAAGGCCCTGGGCCGGCCGGGATCGGCTATCTGCGGCACCATGGATCTGGTCGGGCTTGATACCGGCATGCATGTTATGCAGCATCTCTATGAAGCGGTCGCTGATGATGAGAAACGGGATATCTTCAAGGCCCCCGATTTTATGGTCAAGATGGTTGAAGGCGGTCGGCTCGGCAACAAGACCCGGCAGGGTTTTTACAAAAAAAGCAAGGATGAACGGGGCAAAAGGATTAAACTTGCGCTTGACTACAATACCGGTGAATATGTTGCTTTCGAAAAACCTCGCTTTGATGAACTGAAAGAGGCGCGGAAGGTGCCGGGCGGGTTTAAGGAGAGTCTTAAGTTTCTCTTTAACAGTCCCGGAAAAGTCGGGGGTGTCGTTCGGGCTTATCTCTGCAACAATTTTCTCTATGCCGCTAACCGGATTCCTGAAATCAGCGACCGGATCGATGCCATCGATAATGCGATGAAGTGGGGTTACAACCATAAACTCGGCCCGTTTGAACTCTGGGACGCGATCGGCATCGAAGCGACAATTCCGGTTTTTAAGGCATTAAAGATGAAGTTGCCGAAAGCTTTGAGCGCGATGCTGAAAGCCGGTCACAAAAGTTTTTATGAAAAGCGTGAAGACGGGCTCTACGTTTTCGATTTCGCGACTCAGGATTACTTAAAGATTGCCGTTAACCCCAAAATCATTCTGCTGCCGGCCTTAAAGGCCAAAGGCGGGATAATCGCGGAAAATAAGGGCGCGGCCATGATCGATCTCGGTGACGGTATCGCCGGCGTTGAATTTAATACCAAAATGAATTCGATTGATGCCGATGTCGTTGGTATGCTTAATCAGGCCTGCGATCTGGTCGAGAAGGATTTTCAAGGCCTGGTGGTTGCCAATCACGGCGCTAACTTTTCCGTTGGTGCCAATCTTTTTGAAGTCTTCGTTACCATCCAGAAAGGCGACTGGGATATTCTCGATGAGATGATCAAAGGTTTTCAGGACTGCAATATGCGGATGAAGTATCTGGAGAAACCGGTAGTCGTGGCCCCGGCCGGTATGGCTCTGGGCGGCGGCTGTGAGATCTCTATGCACGGCGACTACTGTCTGGCCGCGGGTGAAACCTATATGGGCCTGGTTGAAGTCGGCGTCGGGGTGATCCCGGCCGGCGGCGGCACCAAGGAGCTGATGGTGCGGATGACCGAAGGTCTTCCCGACGGCACGGTCGCTGGCGGCCTCAATATGCAGACCTACTATCAGAAAATTTTTGAGACCATCGGTACGGCCAAGGTCGCGACCAGTGCCATCGAAGCCAAAGAGTTTGGTTTTATCCGGAAAAACTGCGGCATCAGCATCAATCGTGATCATCAGATTTATGAAGCCAAACAGATTGCTCTGGGGCTTGCGCATTTTTACAAAAAACCGGATAAGCCGATGATTCCGGTGATGGGGGATAATTTCAAGGGGATGCTGGATTCGGTGCTTTATAATATGCGCGCCGGTAATTTTATCTCCGATTACGATCTCCATGTCGCCGGCAAACTGGCCGGGATTCTCTCCGGCGGCAGCTGCGCGGAAGGAACCTATGTCAGCGAACAGCTCCTGCTTGATCTGGAAAGAGAAGCCTTTTTAAGTCTCTGCGGCGAAGCCAAAACCCAGGATCGGATAATCTATATGCTGAAAAATAACAAACCATTAAGAAACTAATGCGGGAACTATCTCCGCAACCTAATCGGGCCTTTTTGGCCCGCACCCAGGGGCAATCCGCTGGTCGCAAGTAAGTACTCTTATCAGAACATTTTCTTGTTTTTTCAAACCGAAAATAACCTGTAAGGTACTAATGCGGGAACATATCCCGCAACCCAAATGGCCCTTTTCGGCCCGCACCCAGGGGCAATCCGTTGGGCGCACCCCAAGGGCAATCCGTTGGGCGCAAATAAGTACTCTTATCAGAACATTTTCTGACTATTAAATCTTGTTTTTTGGTACAGAAAATAACCTGTAAGGTACTAAGCCTCCAGGGAGTGGCGCCGGGTTTGATATTTGCGTTTCCCAGCAACATGTCAAGCCGGGCACCGGTTACAGAGGGGCGAAGCCAAAGCCCGCTTCGGCTCGATTTAAATTTATGTTTAAATCAAGCTTTACAAATAAAAAGTCCAAACACCCGATGGCTAGGTAAAAATCTTCATATGCAAGGCGCCGAAAAACTGAGGAATGAGGCGTACATAGAGTACGCCGCAGTGACGAAGGTTTTCGAGCAACGCAGCAGATGGAGACTTCTAAGTAACGCTTTGTAACTATAGGAAATTATGTGATTTTTATCTGTGTCTATCCGTGTCCATCTGTGGTTCAACAAAAAAATAGAAACCACAGATGAACGCAGATTAACACAGATTTAGTTCCTCTCCCGTTACTTGTACATATGTGGCCGCGATAGCGGTCTGAGGTGCTTTTTACGACGCCATTAAGCTTTACAACTGTATGATACTTAATAATTAATTGAAATCTTTTCATAACGGAGATACTTATGAGTGAAGCAGTAATTGTCGCCGCCGTTCGCAGTGCCGGTGGCCGGTGTAAAAAAGGTGGTCTGGCCCATACCCGGGCGGATGAGATTGGTATTCAGGTAGTTAAGGGCCTCCTGGCCCGGGTTCCCGAACTTAAACCGGAAGATATTGATGACTTGGTTTGCGGCTGTGCCTTCCCCGAAGCCGAACAGGGGATGAACCTGGGCCGGGTAATTGCTCTGGGCGCGGGGCTGCCGATCAGCGCCAACGGTGTGGTTGTCAATCGTTTCTGTTCTTCCGGACTGCAGGCGATTGCCGACGCGACCGCGAAAATCAATGCCGGCTGGGCCGATGTTGTTATTGCCGGCGGGGTTGAGGCGATGAGCCATATTCCGATCGGCGGCTGCATCTTCCGGCCGCATCCGGAGTGGGGTGATCTGCCGAATACCTACGTTTCGATGGGAGTTACCGCTGAAAATGTGGCCGCTGAGTTTTCAGTTTCCCGGGAAGATCAGGATAAATTTGCCGTCGAAAGTAATCGCCGGGCGTATGAAGCCAATAAAGCGGGAACCTTCGCGGATGAGATTGTTCCGATTGAAGCCTGGCGCTACACGACCGATGCTAAAGGCAGAAAAGTTAAAACATTTAAAACCTTTAAGGTCGATGACGGAGTCCGCTGGCCGACGACCATTGAGGGCCTGGGGAAACTTAAATCACCGTTCAAGGCGGGTGGGGTCGTGACCGCCGGAAATTCATCACAGATGACTGACGGCGGCGCCTTCTCGCTCTTGATGAGTGCCGAAAAAGCCAAAGCTTTAGGGCTGAAGCCGATTGCCAGACTTACCAACTTTGCGGTTGCCGGAGTTCGGCCCGAGGTTATGGGTATCGGCCCGGCGGTGGCGATTCCCAGGGTGTTGAAACAGGCCGGTTTGCAGATGAAAGATATCGATCTTTTTGAGATTAACGAAGCTTTCGCTTCGCAGTGCATCTATTCTCTGCGTGAGGCTAAAATCGAAAAACGTTATTGGGATGGCGATGTCAATCCCAATGGCGGCGCTATCGCCCTGGGCCATCCTTTAGGCTGTACCGGCGCCAAACTGACGGCCCAGCTTCTGCACGAAATGCGGCGACGCAAAGTTAAACGCGGAATTGTCTCAATGTGTATCGGCGGCGGCATGGGGGCCGCCGGCATCTACGAGATGATGTAAACAAATGGTGACTGAAGTGAACAATGGGATGACCCGTTATTCTTTGAAAGAGGAGATCGCCAGCAGCGTGATTCACGGTATCGGCATTCTCCTCTCGCTTGTCGCTCTGGTCGTAATGCTCTATTACGCGACTCGCTACGGCAATGGCTGGCATATTGCCGGCGCCCTGGTTTTCGGTTGCGGGCTGATAATGGCTTACACTTCATCAACTCTCTACCACAGTTTTCAGAAACCGAAGATTAAGGAGGTTTTCAGAACTTTCGATCATATCTCGATTTTCATTCTGATTGCCGCGACCTATACCCCCCTGACCCTGATAAATCTGAGAGGGCCGTGGGGGTGGTCGATCTTCGCCGTGATCTGGGGTCTGGCACTTTTCGGGATTGTGATTGAGTGTACCGCGCTCAGGCGTTTTCGTTTGGCCACGGTCTTGCTCTATCTCGGGATGGGCTGGACAATTGTGGTTGCCATTAAACCGTTAATGGCTTTGCTTCAGCCCCGCGGTATGGCGCTGCTGCTGGCCGGCGGCCTTTTCTATACCTGCGGCTGCATCTTTTACGCCTGGAAAAAATTACCTTACAACCACGCTATCTGGCATCTTTTCGTTATCGGAGGCAGCGCCTGTCATTTCTTTGCGGTTCTCTTTTATGTTCTGCCGATGTCGCGCTAGAGCAGATGAAAAATTAATTTGTAACTGTGGAGCTTACACCGGATTTTATCTTGACAAAGATGGTTTTGTTTGTTATGTTTGGAAAAGTTAAACGTACTGAGTTTTTTAACTCTATCTAACTATTTTTTCAGGAGGCAAACATGGCTGAAGGACAGAATCAGATTTATAAATGTGAACTTTGTGGCGCGATGGTTGAGGTGATTGATCTTGGCGCTGATGATTTAACCTGTTGTAATGAACCGATGGTGTTGCTTGAAGCCGGTGCGGTTGACGCGGCTCAGGAAAAACATGTTCCGGTAGTTGAAAAAACAGCTGGCGGTATTAAGGTTACGGTTGGCAGCGTCGCTCATCCGATGGAAGAAAAACACTATATTGAATTTATCGAATTGATTGCCGGCGATCGGGTTTGCCGTAAATCATTAAATCCCGGTGATGCGCCGGAAGCCAGTTTTACAACTGACGTGGACTCTTTTACCGTGCGGGCTTACTGTAATTTACATGGTCTCTGGGAAGCATAGTTTTAAAGTTTATTGGATAAACCCATTTTCTGAAAGCCCGACCAGATTGGCCGGGCTTTTTTTATTTTAAACTTGACAGCATTGGTTGTTTGGCTGTATTACCAACTGATTTTTTTGTCTTTTTTATGGGGAAGGGTGGCCTGGTGAAGAAAAACCGCCACTGCCCTGAAGTAACAAGAATAAATCGTAACTATTCAGCCGAATCCCGGGGTCGGGCGCGGTTTTTCTCCGCTAGGCGTTAAGATTTCTGTTTTTCCTTACGCTCGCTTCGCCCGCCTTGCAAAACTCGCTTACGCTCAAACAGTTGCAATGCTAATGGGCTCCCGCTCGCTTCCGAAAAACAACGAAATCGTTTCCGCAACCGCTTACGAAAAACCACCCCCGCCCCCTCCAGAAGGTGGGGGGGGTAAAATTTGGCTGAATAGTTACAAAACAAGAAAAAGATATTACCGGCAAAGAAAGAGGCAAAAGAGGTGAGAAAGGCGAACGCTTATGCAATCCTTAAAGGAAATTAAAGCAATCTCCCCGAAAGCAAATCCACCCATCTTAAGTTTGAAAGCCGGGCTGTGAATACAACTCTGCGGAAAAAGAACCTTCAAACCTACAAATTATCTAGAATCAGCGAAACCTTAAAGACTAATGCGGGAACAAATCCCGCAACCCAAACGAAGCCTTGCGGCCCGCAAATAAGTACTCTTATCAGAACATTTTCTTGTTTTTACAAACCGAAAATAACCTGTAAGGTACTAAAAATAAATTTCAGCAACATCGAAAAGCTACCCACAAACTCCAGCCTGATACCGGAATAAGTATAAACTTCCCGCCGATTATTTCTGAAACCTATCCAGAGTAAGCCTTTAATCTACCGCTGAGAAACAGAATCGCTTGCTCACCTGCCTCTATCCGCACCTCGCACGACGCCAACAAAAGCAGCTCTTTACTTACCCATCCGTAACTATTCAGCCGAATCCTAGGTCGGGCGCGGTTTTTCTCCGCTCGGCGTTAAGATTTCTGTTTTTCCTTTAAGTAAGCTCGCTGCGCCCGCCTTGCAAAACTCGCTTACGCTCAAACAGTTGCAATGCTAATGGGCTCCCGCTCGCTTCCGAAAAACAACGAAATCGTTTCCGCAACCGCTTACGAAAAACCACCCCCGCCCCCTCCAGAAAGTGGGGGGGGGGGTAAAATTTAGCTGAATAGTTACACCTATCTTTTTATACTTGCCTGAACCAGACTATCGGCAATTTTTATTTTAAATCGGGAAAACTTATCCAGTCAACCCGTTGTCAACGCAAAAACAGACCGTCAGGCCATATTAAACACACAGCCTGACGGTACTGTACGGGATAACCCAAAAGGCCATCCCTTCAGTCCCCCCCGGATTACCGTGTAGGTGCTTTCTTTGAACCTTAGTCTCAATATCGGCAATCAAGGATTCTTCAGGGCCACCCGCAAGGAGCGTCACACACCGAACCCCGGTGATCACCCTATAAAGTTAAAGGTGTTGGCTCAAAAAAATGATCACTTATCACGCATAACTCAGGGGAGAAAACCCGAGCCAACCCCAGCGGGAAACCGTGGGGCTGTCGCTATAAAGTTTTCAGCGCCCTTTACGACGCCATCAATTCTATTTGTTCGACTTCTTCATCCAGCATTGCCGAGAGAGATGCCAGCAGATTTTCAGATCTCTTTTCGACCTTTTCAAGGTTTTGCTGATGGGTTAAGCATTCATCCGCAACATTCAAAAGAGCCAGCATCAGCAGGCGGGGCTCGGTTATTCCAACCGCCGTTTTCGTGCCGAACTGCGACTCGATCTCGTCAAGCCTTGAGTTAACAAAGTTCTCCACCTGCTCCAGCCGGCGGCTGTCGGCTTCGGATCGCAGTGAATATGTCCGCCCGCGAACCGTCAGTGTCACACTTTTTTTCTCAGCTTTCATGCATCCCTGGTAAAACCTGAATATTTCCGGAACCCGGACTCTCAATCTCGGATTCGGGCGGCAGGAAACTGTCAATCTGCCCGAGCAGCTCAACCATCTTGGCATCAACCGCGCTGAGCAGCTCTGCCTGCCCGCCGACCTTGCTTTCCAGTTCGGATAATTTCTGCGCCTGGCGCTCAACCTTCAAACGCAAGCTATTGCGCTCGTCAAGAACCTCCTGATAACGCCGCCCCAATTCCAGAGTTCTCTTTTCCAGCAGAGCAAAATTTGCCAATCCGTTTTCCATATCTTCTTACTGACTCTCTTTATACCTTATAACACATTATCTTAAACATCTTAAACATCTTAAACATATGAAGCAAAATTGTAACTATTCAACCGAATCCGGGGCCGGGCGCGGTTTTTCTCCGCCAGGCGTTAAGATTTCTGTTTTTCCAACGCTTGCTGCGCCCGCCTTGCAAAACTCGCTTACGCTCAAACAGTTGCAATACTAATGGGCTCCCGCTCGCTTCCGAAAAACGACGAAATCGTTTCCGCAACCGCTTACGAAAAACCACCCCCGCCCCCTCCAGAAGGTGGGTGGGGGTAAAATTTGGCTGAATAGTTACGCAAAATTTATTTACATCCCCAGGTTATTTTCAATCTCCGCGATCCGCGCTTCCAGTTGCCGCCGAGTCTTGGGATCGCTTACCACCTGCCGGCGTTTTTTAAGCTGCAGCAACTGCATTTCCAGAGAGTAGTCCCGACAACCATAGCGCCGGGGATTTTCCCCGGTTTTGTATCCTTTGTCACCGCTCAATTCTTAACAGCCCTTAACAGCCCTTGATTATTTTCTCACTTTTTCACAAAGCCGTACAACACAAAAGGATAAAGCCTCTCTGAGCTGTTACAATAGGTAACATACGCCTCTTTCAACTGTCAATGTTTTTTGCGAAAAAATATTCCTCGGGTTGACATTTCAATAAACCACCCGTTTTCTGACACAGGTAAATTCGAGGAAATCGCCGTTTCTTTCAATCATCAAAGTTACCGGCTGATTCTCCCGGCCCCGAATCAACTCAACCACCTCACGCAGACTGAAATCATCAACCGCCAGGCTGTCAACCGCAATCAGGCGGTCGCCCGGATTAAGCCCGGCGTTGTCCGCCGGTGAACCGTCGATCAGATCAGCGATTTCGTAGCCCGCCTCGCTCTGCACCAGGCGCGCGCCGATACCGACAAGGGCGATATGACGGCGGCCGCCGGACAACTCCCGCTGCAGTGAAATTTCGTAGAAAAAAGGGTTGGTCCGGTTTTCAAAATCGATCCCGGAAACCATCTCGCTCATATAACCGGGGGCGGAAACCGTCATCGTCAACAGGGCCGTATCATTACCCCAAATCTCAAAAAAACCGGCCTGATCGGAAACGCCCCGCCGACTTCCCAGAGAGATTCGCGCTCCGGCCAGCGGGGCGCCGCCGGCGCGGCTGTAAACCCGGCCCTGAACCCCGTTAACCTCAATCCGGCCGCCCCCGGCCTTGCCGGTTTCATCGATATAGACATCAAAATGAGCCAAACCGTCACCGGCACTTATATCAAAATGTCTGATTTGCAGCCTGCGCGCGCCGGCATACGAAAAACTTAACGCGCCGGCTCCGCCGTCAAGCCATAAATGAAACTCGCCATTCTCATCGGATTTTGTCTGGTGCCCGGAGAAATCGACGACGCAGCCCGCCAGCGGCTGGCCGCTTTCCAGGCCGAAAACCACGCCCTCAATCCCGAAGTCAGCCGCGCCGGGAGCCGCCGCGCCGGTTTCCGCGGACATCTCCGGTTGCTTATCCGGCCCGGATTCCGGCTGGATCTGATTTTTTTCCAGCGCCGCTTTTTTCAGGGCGGGCGATAATTTAGCTCCGGGCTCGGCCGCAGAGGCGGCCGCAGAGGCGGCCGCCTCTGCTGCTACCGGTTGCGAAACCGCGTTTAGCGGTTGCACTTTAGTTTTCGCCGGTTCATAAGTCACAAAATAGACTCCGCCGGCAAAAGCTGAAAGCACCGCCAACAGCAAAATAAAATTAGCATTAAACCATTGTTTTTTCATCACAGCCTCTTGCCTATGAGAGTCTCAACTTCCTGCCGTTAGCGCCGGTAAAAGACCGCCGGCCCGTTTAACCCGGCGGCCGCAGGCGGCAATCAGAAAATTGAACGACTCTTTTTCCGGCAGCCAGATTTCGACCCGGCGCGCCGCCCGGGTAATGCCGGTATAAAGCATCTCCCGGGTCAAAAGGACAGGATTCGCCGGCGGCCAGAGCAATACCACCTTCTGAAAACCCGAGCCCTGCGCCTTATGCACGGTCGTCGCGAAGGCACTTTCATAAGCGGGCAGTTGTAAAAATGTAAAAGGTGTGAAACTGCCGTCCGTACGTTCAAACCAAACCATTAAACGGCCGGATTCATCAGGCCAGACCAAACCGATATCGCCGTTGTAAAGATCAAGCTGCGGCGCATTGCGGGTTATCAGCAGGGGGGCCCCTTTGTCATAACGGCCGAAACCTGAGCCACCGACAACCCGGGCCATAATCCGGTTTAGATGCTCAACCCCGAAGCGCCCCCGGCGCAGCGGCGACAGCAGACGAAATCCGGCAAACATAGCAAAAGCGGTCTTTACATCAGGCGCCTCAATATAACTCTTAAAATAGACCTTATGCCCGGCAAAATCAATGCGGATTTCACTTAACAATTCGCACAGCAACTCATCAGGGTCGCGCCCGGCGGCCGCAAGCTGACGCAGGCCGACCTCATTACTGCTATCCCGGGTCAAAATCTCCAGCAGCCGGCTTTCAAGATCCGCTCCCGGCCGCATAATCTCCCGCTGCAGGCGGGCAATTCCGCCGCCGGGAGCAAAACGGTAACTTTTTTCAAGTTCAATGATATGATCCTGAAAAAGTTCCTTCCCTGAATCAGACGAGCCAGACGGCCCCGGCGGCGACGGCGCCGGAGCCGGCCCCGGTAAATCAGCGGCCCCGGTTCCGGTCAAGAGGGCGAAATCCGTTAAAAAATCGGCGGAGAAAAAATTCTCGGCCCCGGTGGCGCTTAAATCACCAAGCACCGCCCCGGCCTCAACCGAAGCCAGTTGATTGCGATCACCGAGCAGAATCACGCGACACTCATCCGGCAGCGCCGTAAAGAGATTTGCCATCAAGGTCAACGGCACCATCGAGGCCTCATCGACCAGCAGAAGATCGAGCGGCAGCCGGTTATCACAACTATAACGAAAACCGCGCCCGGGCCGATAACCGAGCAGGCGATGAATCGTCGTCGATTCAAGATTAATCAGCTGCTCCTTAACCGGGGCGCTCAAGTTCAGAAATGCGCTCTCTTCAATAAGGGCTTGGCGCAGGCGTGCCTGCGCCCGGCCGGTCGGGGCGCAGAGAGTAATCCGGATTTGGGGCGCGGCTTCAAGCCAGAGCGCGGCAATCGCGGCGACAACGGAGGTTTTTCCGCAGCCCGGGCCGCCGCTGATAATCGTAAACCGGTTCCGCAGCCCGGCGCAAACCGCCGCCGCCTGATAATTTAATGAATTATCAGCAAAAGTTTCGGCAAAACGCGGGGCCGCTGCCGCCAGGGTACGAGTCGACGGAAAGGAGCCTGCCGCCCCGAGACGCGACCTAATCATTCCGGCCAGACGCTGCTCATAATCCCAGTAGCGCTGCAGATAAAGCCGGCCGCCGTCAAGCACCAAAAGCTGCTCTCTTAAAGGGGCGGATTCGGGCCCCGCCACGGCGGGATGGTTTTTCAGCACTTCTTCCCAGTCAGCGGGCCAGGATAAAAGGGCCAGACGGGCATAAGTTTCGCTCTCCGCCTCAACTTCACTGCCGGACAAAAGCCAGGCTGAAAAATCCGCGGGCAAATCCGCCAGCGGCAGACAGATCTGCCGCCGTTCATTCACGACATAGCTCGCTAAAAGCGCGGCCAGAAAGAGCGCGTAATTATTTTCATCATTTGCCAGGCGGCCCACAAGTTCGGCAAAATAGATATCGATATCACTAAACAGACCCGAACCTGAAAGGGTCGCAACAAAATCAACGGCACCGGTTTTTTCACTCTTGCTCATTTAAATTTCAAGCCCCGCAAATAACCTTTTCCAGATCGCGCACCACCGCAAACTCCGGGCGATCGTGGAAAACCCCGGTCTTGCTGTTTTCACCATTGATGCCGCGCACATAGAGATAGTAAACCCCGCCGAAATTGGCGGCGTAATCATAATCCTGCAGTCGGCTTTTAAGAAACCTGTGCAAAGCGACCAGATAGATATGATATTGTAGTATATAATCGGACTCCAGCATACTCCGCTGCAAAGCCCGCTGCTTATAATCGCTGTAATCAGCGCCGAGATTGTTGGTTTTCCAGTCAAGCAGATAATAACGCTCATCCACGCAGAAAATCAAATCGATAAAACCATTCAGAAAACCGGAGCCGGGCAGATTTTCCGGGAATCGCAGCTGCCAACCGCGGACCGTTTCCGGCTCAAGCAGTGCGAACGCGGCGGCAACGGCCGGAGCCAGAGCCTGGGAAACCCGCGCCGCCGTCAGCGAACCGGCAACCGGGAGACAGAATTCCATTTCCCGGCGCAAGGCGATATCCGCCTGTGAAAGTTTAAGGCCGGCCCGCCCGCCCGGCAGCGGGGTATTTAATACCTGAGCCACCATTGTCAGAACGGCGCGCACCATTTTTTCACTTTCGGGCCCGGAAACAGACGCCAGCAAATCAAACTGCAGCAGCGATTTCCGCACCAAATCCTGCACGTCTGAATTTTCCGGCCAGCCGATTTCTCCGACCCGGCTGAAATCAAGTTCTTCAAATATCTTATGTATGGCGTTCCCGGTCGCCGCCCCGCCGGGAAAACCGGCAAGCGGCGGCACTCCTCCCTGCGCCCCGCTAATCCGGGAAGTTTCAGGCGCTGCCGATAAAATCGCGCCCGGCGGCCGGTGGCCCCCGGCCGTCAAACCGGTAAAGCTCATCAGGCCGGATTTTGCCGGCAAACTCCGGGTAAATTCCCGCGCCGTAAACGGGGCCGCCGCAACCGCCCCGGCCGCCGGCGCCGCCCGCGTAAAACCTGGGCTTTCCCGAATAATCTCCGGAATATCCTCCCAGATTTCAGCTTTCTCGTCATCGAGTAATTTCAGGGTCGGCGACCGCTCACCACCGGCGACAAACGCTTCTCTTTCAGCCGGGTTACGCGGCGGCCGCCGCAGATACATCAAAGCGCCTTTGCCGCTGTCTCTAGTCTGCGGCCAGGCGAGATAGAGCCGCAGTTTTGCCCGGGTCACGGCGACGTAGAAAAGCCGCAGCGCTTCAGCCAGGGCCTCAGTTTGCGCCGCCTGACGGGATTCCGCCGCAATTTCAGGATTAAGATCAAGACAACGCACAAATCTAAGCGGCGCAGCAGCAGCGGCCGCCGCGGCCGCCGTCCCGCCGGGGCCGGGCGCCGACAACGGCCGGTGAAATAACTCGGGCGTCCGGGCGCCGCCGGCCTTTTTCCATAAAAACGGCACAAAAACTACGGGAAACTCCAGGCCTTTACTTTTATGCACGGTCATAATCTTTACAGTCTCGGCTTCGCTTTCAAGCCGCAGTTCGAACTCGTCGGCGTCACCGACGGCCCCGGTCAGATGTTCAAGCAGCCAATTCAGTAAAACCTCGGGCCCGGCCCGGTGTTCGGATTCATATTCGTGTAAAACCTCCTGCAAATGATAAAAGTTAGTCAGCGCCCGCTCCCCGCGCGCGGTTCCGGCAAGATTCAAACTTAAAGAAAAATCGGCAGCCGGGTTTTTCGGAGCCGTGCTGAAATCCGGGAAACCGGCAAAAAGGGCCATAATCCCCCGTTTCGTCCAGAGCTCCCGGCCGTGAAAAAAAGCCTGCCGCCAAAGCTCAAAAATCAACCTTTCCTCAGACTCCGCCTCAGCGTGAGCTGTCGCCAGAAATTGAGCGGAAAAACCCAGAAGAGTGGTTGCCAGAGCGGAACTTAAAAGATTATCATCTCCCGGCAGCAGAACGGCTTCCAGAAAACGAAAAATCTCCTCAGCTTCCGGGGTCTCCCAGAGATTGCCGGCGGCGGCGACCACCGCCGGGACGCCCCGGCTCTGACAAACCTGCCAGACCTCCGCCGCTTCACTATTACTGGCCGTCAAAACCGCGATATCAGCGGCCCGCAACGACCGCGGCGCCGCGCCCGCAACCGCAATCTCCGCCCGCCGACCTTCACTGCCGTCTTCCCGGACAAAAGGCTGCCGGGCGTAAGCCAGAAGCTCGGCGCAGGCATCGGCAACCGCTGTCGTCAAACGATAGCGGGCGCTGCCTGCCGACAAATCCGCGCCCTCAGGCCCGGCAAAATGCCAGAGATTAAGCGCCGGGCCGGGCCGGCCGTCAACCAGCAACTCTTCCTGTTGCTCACGGGGGCGGCCGCAGCTCATTTTCCGATAATCGATACCATCCAGAAGAAACGGGGCCGGGCTCGAAAATATCCGGTTAAAAGCCTTCAGCAGCTCCGGAGTTGAGCGGTAATTTTTATCCAGAGTCGCCAACTCCTGACCGCCCTCCCGCGCCGCTTCGAGATAGGCGTAGATATCGGCGCCGCGAAAACCGTAGATTGACTGTTTCGGATCGCCAATCCGATAAAAAAGCGCGCCGGGCCGGGCGAAAAAGGCCGTGAAAATCGAATTCTGCAGCGGGTCGGTATCCTGAAACTCATCGACCAGAGCAACCTTGAAACGCGCGGCCACCAGACGCTTGAGCAAATTTCCGGCCGGGCCTTCAAGCACCTGACTTAAGCCGGTCAGAAAATCACTGTAACCCTGTTTCCGGGTTTTCTCTTTGCACAGTCTAAGCCCGGCCGGCCCCAGGGCAAAGTCAAGAAAATCCCGCTTAATCGAGCAGACAAGCCCGCCCGCCAACTCCTCGCGGCGCGCCACCGTCGCCGCCAGCTCCTCACATATACTAAACAGGGGGTGTTGCGGGGTTTCACATTTATTCTTCGTTTTTGCGCGCAGGTCGCTTTGCGAAAATTTAATCAGGATTTTGGCATTTTCCGCCTTCGGGAAAGCCGGGTTTGCCAGCACCGCTTCAAGTTCACTGAGATACTGCGACGCCTGCGCCTTTTTCCAGCTATTGCCTTTTAAGGGCGTCCCGGCAAATAAAATCCGCTCAATTTCCTCGGCATCACGGGTCAGGTAAGCGAGAGCGCTGATTGAGTTGCGGCGAAAATCAAGCTGCAGGGTTTCCAGCTCCGCCGCCCCGGCGGCGATATCGGCCGCCCAGGAATCCCGGACCGGGCTCTCCGGCAGCAGCAGAAGGTTCGCGTCCCGGTCCAGCAGCAAACCCAGCTTAACCAGGATTTCCGGGGTCAGTTTCGCGGCCAGTACCGTTTCCACCAGAGTTGCGGAAGCGTTATAGAATGTCCGGCGCCAGTAATCCTCAGCGACAATCTGCAGAAAAAAACGGCTGTCTTGAACCAGTTCCAGATCCGGCCGCGTCCCGCACTCAAAAGCGTAATCGTTTAAAATCCGGTGGCAGAAGCCGTGAATTGTCGCAATCACCACCTCATCAAACGCGGCCCGGGCGCGCCGCAGCCGCCCTTTTAATTCGGCAATTGATTTGCCCTTACCTAAAGCCTGAATCAGAACCCGGCCTAAATCTCCATCAGTGTCCGGATCAAGCGGCCGGGATTTTGAAACTTTAGCCAGCCGCCGGGCCGCGTTTTTAAGAATTTCACGAATCCGGGCCTTAAGCTCCTCGGTGGCCGCTTCGGTAAAAGTCACCACCAGAATATTTCCGGCTTCCAGATCATCGCGTTCGAGCAAAAGGCGCAGGAAAAGATACTGAATCGTATAGGTTTTACCGGAACCGGCCGCCGCTTCAATCAGAAC
>WFRP01000072.1 GCA_015486505.1 Pseudomonadota bacterium
ATTAAAGTTCCGGGATTTACCGGCTACAACAGCGATACCTATATTTTTTGTCTGGGGAAATTACTAAAGAGGTTAAAACCGACCCATATTCTCGTGGCGCACAGCTCTCAAGGCCGCGATTTTTCCCCGGGCCTGGCCATTGAATTAGAGGCGGCGGCCATCTCCGGAGTCAACGGTATACGCTGCGATAAAGAGGGCTTGATCTATTCCCGACCGGCATTCAGCAACCACAAAAACCTGTTGCTCCGCCCGGCTCCGGATCGGCCCCTGGTTCTCAGCTTGATTCCCGGCAGTTTCAAAGCCGATCTCTTCAATAAAACCGAGCCCGGAGCAATTGAAATTTGTGAAATAGCTTTCACTCCGGAAACTTATGCCAAAAACCGGATTCGCCGGATACAAACCCGGAAAAGGTCAGGCGCCAATCAAACCCTTAAAAAAGCAAAAATTATTGTTGCGGCCGGCCGGGGCCTCAAGAAAAAGGAAAATCTTGTTTATATCGAAAAATTTGCCCGCGGCTTTGCCTCCGCCGCCGTTGGAGCTTCCCGGCCATTGGTCGATATGGGCTGGATCGGTTATGAACATCAGGTCGGTATCACCGGCGCCACGGTCACGCCGGAGCTCTATATCGCCTGCGGCATCTCCGGCTCTTCACAGCACCTTATGGGTATGAGAAATTCCGGCTTTATTGTTGCCATCAACCAAAACCCTGAAGCTCCGATATTCCGCCATGCCGATATCTGCATCAGCGCCGATATCATTGAATTTATAGAGTGTTTCCTACGGATGCGGGAACAGTTTCCGCATCCCAAACAAGACTTTGCGGCCCGCAAATAATTTAAGGAGATTTTCAGCCATGGACTTTGAACCTTCAGAAAAGATACAAACTATCGTTGCCCTGATCAAGGAGTTTGTCAAGGCGGAACTGGTGCCGCTGGAGCCGGAATTTCTGGTCAAGGATTTCAGTGAACTCCTGCCGCAAATCCGGGAGAAGCAGGAGATGGTCAAAAAAATGGAGCTCTGGGCCCCCAATTTCCCGGTGGAGTGCGGCGGCATGGGGCTCTCCCTGCTTGAGCATGGTCTGGTTTCCGAGGCCCTGGGCTACTCGCCTTTAGGGCATTTCGTTTTCTGGTGTCAGGCCCCGGATGCCGGTAACGTCGAGATTCTGCATGAACACGGCAGCGCCGCCCAGAAGGAACGCTATCTCAACCCTTTAGTCGCGGGCAAGATTCGCTCCTGTTTTGCCATGACCGAGGTCGATATGCCGGGTTCCAACCCGGTGATGCTCGAAACCACGGCTGTTAAAGACGGTGATGACTACATTATCAACGGTCACAAATGGTATACCACGGCCGCCGACGGGGCTGATTTTGCAATTACGATGGCAGTCACCAACCCCGAAGCTTCAACCTACAAACAAGCAAGCATGATTATTGTGCCGACCAAAACCCCGGGTTTTAACCGGGTTCGCAATATTCCGGTCATGGGTCATGAAGGTGATGACTATTTCAGCCACGGTGAGATTCTTTTCGAATCCTGCCGGGTGCCGCAGACCAATCTTTTAGGCTGCGAAGGTCAGGGTTTTGTTATGGCGCAGGATCGCCTGGGCCCGGGCCGGATTCATCACTGCATGCGCTGGCTCGGGATCTGTCAGCGGGCTTTTGATCTCCTCTGCCAACGCGCCAATGAACGGGTAATCTCGCCCTCCGGTGAAACTCTGGGCCAACGGCAGACAGTGCAGAACTGGATTGCCGAATCGGCCGCCGAACTGCAGGCGGCCCGACTGATGACCCTTAATTCGGCCTGGCAGATTGATAAAATCGGCGCCGCCAAAGCCCGTGATTCCGTCGCAATGATCAAATTTGTCGTTGCCAACACCATGAATAAAATCGTCGACCGGGCCCTGCAGGCCCACGGCGGCTTAGGCATGACTGATGATACAATTTTAGCCTTCTTCTACCGCCACGAACGGGCGGCCCGGATCTACGACGGTGCCGATGAAGTGCATAAGAGTTCGCTGGCGAAACGGATACTGAAAAGTTGTAAGTTGTAAGGACATCACTCACAAATTGCTCAAAAGTGGGGACAGACCTTTAGTTCTGTCCCCGTGCGAAGCAGGGCGAAGCAAAGTTCGCCGGTTTTCTCTGTAACTTAAGTGCCAATCCGGTCAAACCAAATTTTAGCTGCTGAGATAATGAACTACCAGGAATTCACCAAACATTATGGATTATCGAACCGGGATATCGCCCGGGAGGTATTTCTCAATAATCGGGAGAGCATAAAGGTCAAAAAAGAGAAGACCGCCGTCAATAATCTTGAAAAAATCTTTAACGCGGTTTTTCGCATCACCTACAAAAAAGGCTTTCAAGCCCTGAGCATGCGGGCTTTAAGCCGGGAAACCGGTATGAGCTTAGGTTCGCTCTATGCCTATTTCACCGACAAGGAAAAACTGCTCGAGATGATTCAGGCTCAGGGTTGGCTGATTATCAGCAAAACCTTTGCCGAGGTGGTTGCATCATATGATAGCCCGCAGAAGAAACTGCGGGCCGTAATCAGGGCTCACATTTTCCTCTCCGAATTTTTCCGGCCCTGGTTCTATTTCACGTTCATGGAAGCCCGGCACATCAACCCAAGCGAATTTGCCGCCGTAAAATCGATGGAAGAGTACACCCAGAATATTTTGACCGACATCCTGATTCTGGGCGCAAAACAGAATATTTTCACCCCGGCCAACCCGGAGCTTACCGCCGCCATGATCAAAGCCATGCAGCAGGATTGGTATCTTAAACGCTGGAAATACAAATATTTAGATATATCGGTTGATCAATTTGCCGATCACCTGATCGCGATGGTTGAAGCGTTCTGTCTAAATTCAGAAAAAGCATAAAC
>WFRP01000073.1 GCA_015486505.1 Pseudomonadota bacterium
ATACTCACCGTGGGGTAGGCTTTGGCACAGAAGTTAACTTTGGTGTCGGTAACCCAGGCCTGACGGACACGATGGGTCGCGACGGCAAGGGTAAAGTTTTTGAAATCCGGAGAAACCGCAATCGATTTTCCCTGCCAGATTTCCTCTAATTCCTGCGTTAAATCTAAGGCCCGTTCCTCTTCGCCGACCAGCAGAAACTGCCGCGGGGCGGAAACTATTTTTTCGTGGAGTCGGGCAATGCGGTTACTGAAATCCGTCAGGACCGCAGCGTCGGCGGCCAATTCGCGATAGAGCTGTTTCAAGCTCTGAAAGCCGGCAAGCCCGTTTGCCCGATGCACCAAAGCCGCAACCGGGCCGCAACCGGCGGCCGCGGCCCGCATTGCCAGCGCATGGCCGGAAGCGGTTAGCTGCTGTTCCTGATGGGCCAGATACTGCGCCATAATCTCACGAATATGGTCGGTTTCATCAAAACGAACCGTCTCTAAAGTTTTACGTAAAAGTTCAGTTAAAGCCGGATGATTACGCCGTAAGGCCCGTCCGGAGAGGACAAAAAGGCCTTTGACCTTGCGCTTGTCCGCCACCGCGCCGCGAACCTTGTAGTGCGCCCCAATCCCGCCGCTGACCTGAGCCTGCCAGGCCTGGGTCTGTCGATAATCAAGCCCGTTGCAGCCTAACTCGGTTAAGCAGGAAAAATAATAGGGCATAATATCGAGCGCTTCATCATCCAGATCCGGCAGATCGAAGATTATCTGCTGATAAACCAGGCCATTGGTCCCGGCCGGGAAATAGGTCAGCGGCAATTTTGCCGCCGCGGCTTTAGCTGATGGAATCGGCAGTTTATCCGGCACATCTTCAAGGCCGACCTTCGGCAGAATTTCGGGATCGTCCTGCTTTTGCTGCCGCAATTTCAAAGCCGCAGCCTGCGCAATGAGTTTTTGTTTCTGGTCGCTGTCAAGTGCCCGGAGCCGGGCTTCTAAACGGTCACGTAAGGCCTGTTCCCTTTGCGGGCCGAGATTGACATCCGGCACCATTGCCAGGCGCACCCGATGCGGATTTTCCAGCAGCAGACGACGTAAAAGTTTGCCGATGTAATCAGGTTCTTTAATCTTCAGCCGTAACCTTTCCAATACCGGATCGATATCAAGACGATCAATCACCAAGCCTTGATGCACGACCGCCGGAAAAGCCGCCAGCAGTAATTGCAGGCCGTAAGGATAACCATCACCGCCGATCGCCCGGCGCTGCAGTTCCAATTGATGCAGAACCGCTTCAATCTGAGCCAGGGGCAAACCGTCCCGCGCTACGCGTTCGAGAGTACCGAGAATCAGCGCTTCGATTTCGGCGGCGGAATCAGCCAGACAACCCTCAAGCCCGCAGCAGAAAACCAATTCCTTATGGTCATCATCAAGGCCGCAAAGCGGTGACGGCGCCCGGCCCAAATCCGTGGTTTCCAGAACATCGAGCAACGGTGATGAGCTGTTATCCAGCAGCACCGCCGCCAAAAGATGGGCTTCAATCAAACTTTCTAATGAGTCATCGACATCCAAAAGCCAGGCCATTATCAGATGGGTTCTCTTATCCGCGGTTGCGTTCTCCGGCCGGGCTTCAGCCGGATATTTTTCCCAGACCGCCACCGGCGCTTTCAGCCGCTGCTCCGCGGCCACTAAAAAGGGCGCCGCCGGTTCTTTCTCAAATTCCGCTAAAGCCCGTTTTTCAAAAACTTCCTGGAGTTCGGCGGCCGGCAGATCGCCGTAGGTCAGAAAAAAAGCGTTACTGGGATGATAGTTACGGCGGTGAAACTCTTTTAATCTGGCATAGGTCAGCGACGGAATAATCTCAGGGTCGCCGCCGCTGTTGCAACGATAGGTGGTGCTCGGAAAAAGATGACGGGCCAGCCCCTGCCAGAGGAAACTGGTCGGGTTCGACATCGCCCCCTGCATTTCGTTATAAACCACCCCTTTTATAGTCAAAGGTGAATTATCATCCGCCGGGTCGGCAAATTCGAGCCGGTGGCCCTCCTGGGCAAAATCAAGCTCATCCAGGCGCGGGAAAAAGACCGCATCAAGATAGACATCGAGCAGGTTGAAGAAATCTTTGCGATTCTGACTGGCGAACGGATAAGCGGTCCAGTCACTGCTGGTAAAAGCGTTCATAAAAGTATTCAATGAACGCCGCAGCATCATAAAAAAAGGATCGCGCACCGGGAACCTGCGGCTGCCGCAAAGGGTGGTATGCTCTAAAATATGGGCGACCCCGGTCGAATCGGTCGGCGCTGTCCGCAAACCGACCATAAAAACATTCTCCGGGTTATCACATTGCAGGTGATAGTGCTCGGCGCCGGTCACTTTATGAACAAAAGAGTGCAGCGTCAGATTTAACGCGGCAACCTGATGCTCATCCCGTTTTATGAAAGTCGGATAGCTCATTTCTGTTTACTCGCGGCGGCCTCTTCCTTCTGCATCCGGGCGATGAATTTCACCAGCTGCCGGCCGGTCGGAGTATCGGGAGCGGCTTTCTGCGCCAGCTGTAAACGCTCCATCCCTTTAGCTTTGTCGCCTTTACCTTTAATCAGGATTCCTGCCTGAAACAGGTAGATGCGCTGCTGCAGGGACGGTACACTCTTCGCCTGCGGTACCAGTTTATCAAGGGCGGAGACCGCCTTATCAAAATTCTTGTCATGCTTAAGCTGTGATTCAATCGCCGTAATCTTTTTCGGCAATTCATATTTGGGCCGCAGACCGGCTTTACCATCTTTATCAAGCGCGATAATCTCATCGGCAAGGTCATCATAGGTACGCTTGCTGCCGTTGGCAACCAGCAGAGCAATCGCCTGATCAAGCTTTTTGGCTTTCGCGATTCCTGTAAGTTTATCGGCCTCTTTTTTTAGAACCTGAGCCTGTTTATAGTTTTTAATAAAACCCTGCAGATGTTCAAGATAAGCCTTAGGGCCGCCGGCTTTATAGCCGGTCCGGGCCAGTTCAACCCCTTCCGCGTCAACTAAAATAATTGAGGGATAGCCACTGATGCCGTAGGTTTTTGCCAAGGCCTGATTCTGGGCCGTAAGTTTTTCGTCAAGTTTGGTTTTCTGGGGAAAATCGAGCCGCACCAGAATGAAATCTTTCGGGGCCTTATCTTGAAACAGTTTCTGACTGAAAACCTCTTTTTCCAATTTTTTACACCAGCCGCACCAGTCGGAACCGGTGAAATCAAGCAAGAGCAATTTATGCTCTTGCGCGGCTTTGGCTTTCGCGGCGGCAAAATCGGTCTGCCAAAGATTATCGGCGGCCAGAGCCATTGTCGCGGTCAAAAAGAACATCAGGCTCACACTCAAAAGAACGATCTGTTTTCGGTTCAGCATTTTTTAAATCTCCATTCTCAGTTTTACTGCTTTAAATTTTCTGCAACTTTAATTGACAATCCCGCAGTCAATTGGAGCCTGCTCTACTGCTTTAGACTATTTCTGTCAATTATTTTGTGTGGAAAACCGACTAAGTTAATGTAATTTAATGCGGGAGTTGAAATTCACCAGCCAAAACCTCGCTGAGCAGCCCGGAAACAACTCTTCTCATTAGGACATTTTTTGTTTTTTTAACCAAAAAACCTGTGAGACACTAATGCGGGAACAGATCCCGCAACCCAGTCGAGATTTTTCGACCCGCACCCAGGGGCAATCCGCTGGTCGCAAATAAGTACTCTTATCAGAACATTTTCTGATTATTAAATCTTGTTTTTTGGTGCAGAAAATAACCTGTAAGGCACTAATGCGGGAACAGATCCCGCAACCCAAACGGAGCCCTGCGGCCCACAAATAAGTGCTCTTATCAGAACATTTTCTTGTTTTAAAACAAGAAAATAACCTGTAAGGCACTAACTGAGAAAGTTGAGTTTTATAGTTAAAAAGAAGCGCTCGAAAAAAAACAAGAAAATAACCTGTAAGGCACTGATCTAATCAAGCCAGAGATCGGTTAGAGAGAATTCATCGACATCGACCAGACCCCGATCGGTCAGTTTAAGGGAAGGAATAACCGGAAGTGCGAGAAAAGAGAGGGTCATAAACGGGTCGGCAACCGTTCCCAAGCTTAAGGCCCGGGCCTGCAGGGAGGTCAGGGCCGCAGCCGTGGTTTCCGCCTTTTCCCCACTCATAAGCCCGGCCACCGGCAGCGGCAGACGCCCCAGCACAGTACCATCATCAACCACCGCCAGACCGCCGCCCATATCTTTTACCACCTGCGCGGCGAGTAGCATATCGGCATCATTCATACCGGCAACAATCAGATTATGGGAATCGTGGGCCACAGTACTTGCCAGGGCGCCGCGTTTGAGCCCGAAACCCTGAACAAAACCCAGACCCATCCGACCGCTGCCGTGATGACGTTCAATCACGGCCAGTTTAGCCAGATCCCGTTCCGCATCCGCCACCGCGAAACCGTTAATGATTTTGGCGGGAAGAATGATTTTTTCAGTCACCAGCTGTCCGGCAATCAGACCGATCACCTTGATTTCAGTGCCGTCGGCGCCCACCTGAAAGCTTTCCCGAGTAAGTTTTGCCACCGAAACCGTATTCCGGGGCAACGGTACCTGCGGCGCGGCAAAATCCACCTCGGCAAAGGGTTTACCGGCGAGAAAAACCTCGGCAATCGTAAAAGATTCCAAATCATCCAGC
Source organism: Pseudomonadota bacterium (assembly GCA_015486505.1). Classification (GTDB taxonomy): domain Bacteria; phylum Desulfobacterota; class Anaeroferrophillalia; order Anaeroferrophillales; family Tharpellaceae; genus Tharpella. Next base: position 4,664 of record WFRP01000073.1, read on the forward strand.
AACAGACAATCCGCCCGGAATCCCGGAGCAATCGCGCCGCGGCCGGCCAGGCCGAAATAGCGGGCCGTATTAATGCTTGCCATCTGCAGCGCCGTAAGCGGCGCGATACCGCCGGCAATCGCTTTACGAATTGAATAATCGAGATGGCCTTTATGGAATAAATCATAGGCGTGCCGGTCATCAGATACCAACGAGCAGTTATGGCTGTTATGATGATTTATCAACGGCAGCAGATCTTGAAGATTATGCTCCCGCGAGCCCTCCCGCAGCATCAGGTGCATTCCGCGGCGCAGTTTTTCACGGGCTTCAGCCACGGTGGTTGCTTCATGATCACTTTTCGGCCCCGCCATAATATAAGCATTAAGATCAAGGCCGGAAAGCTGCGGCGCATGGCCGTCAATCACCCGGCCCTGATTACGGGCGGTCGCTATTTTCGCCATAGTCTGCGGTTCCCGGTTAATGACGCCGGGAAAATTCATAACTTCGGCCAGACCTAAAAGCCGTTCCGGATATTTTTGCAAAAGCCCGGTGACGGCGGCGGCATCAAGCAGCGCCCCGGCGGTTTCCATCGCGGTGGCCGGCACACAGGAAGGCACCATAAAGAAAAATGAGAGCGGCAAACCGGCGGTCGCCGCCAGCATAAATTCAACCCCGGCCACCCCCATAACATTGGCAATCTCATGCGGGTCGGCGACCACTGCCGCGGTGCCGTGGGCGGCAGCGATCCGGGCAAATTCAGCCGGCAGAATCTGACTTGATTCGATATGAATATGGCCTTCAATCAAACCGGGAACCAGAAACCGGCCGCCGCCGTCGATAACCTTTTTGGCCGGATAATCACCAAACCCGAGAAAAACACCGGCCGCCACCGCCACATCCGCCGGATGAATCTCACCGGAGAGGACATTGACCAGCTGCACATTCTTAAACAGAAGATCAGCTTCCATACGGCCCCGGGCCAAGTCAATAAAGCGCCCCAGATTTTCACTATTAACTGTCGTCATAATGAAATCTACCTTAACCTTGCAACTTTTCGCTGCTCGACCACTGACAATATGGGTAACTTATAAGATGCGAATTATAATAACGAATCTTATCGGAAACCTCGCGGCCGAGCCAGGGCGGCCGTGGAAACTGCTGTGCAAGCTCATCAAGCTCAATTTCGGCGACCACCAGACCCTGATTTGCCCCTGAAAAAACATCTATCTCCCAGATAAAACCGGAAAAATCAACTTTATAACGAACTTTCTCAACCAGAACATCATGACAGAGATCCGCCAGCAATTCCTCAGCATCGGCTAAAGAAATCGGGTACTCATATTCACGCCGCACACAGCCGGGCTCCGCGCTTTTAATATTAAGATTGGCCGTATCGTCACTGATCCGCACCCGAATCGAACTTTTATCACTGTTACTCAAATAGCCCTGCCGCATTCTAGTCCCGCAATCAGCAGTCTCACGCCAACTGTCATCTAAGAGCAGAAATTTGCGTTCAATCTCAATTGCCATAATCGGTCACCTAACCCATCAATTTTCGGGCGGCATCCCGGGCAGCGGCAATAATTTCGGCTTCGCCTTCGACCTTGCGCCCCTGCATTAAAACCTTGCCGGCCACAATTGTCGTATCGACGACCGCCCCGGAAGCGGCATAGACCAGATCTGAAATCAGGTTATGACCGGGCGCCATTTCGGGCCGCTCGCAGTCAATCAGAAGCAAGTCGGCATCGTAACCCTCGGCGATAACGCCGCCGTTTAAGCCGAAAATTTCAGCCCCGCCCGCCGTCGCCATGCGCCAGACCTCAGCGGCGGTCTGCACGGTCGGATCATTAATCGCGAATTTCTGCAGCAGCGCTGAAAATTTCATGGTCTCAAACATATCAAGGTTATTATTGCTGCCGCAGCCGTCGGTACCCAGGCCCACCGGCACCCCGTGTTCAACAAAGTGACGATAGGAGAAGGTTTTACCAACCGCAAGTTTCATATTGGAGACCGGGTTATTAATCACCTTAACCTGTTTTTCTTCGAGCAATCCCATCTCGTTTTCATCAAGCCAGACCGCGTGGGCGGCGACCAGTTTATCACTTAAAAGTCCTAAGTCATTAAGATACGCAACCGGCCGCAGACCATTATTGGCGAGACAATCCTTAACTTCCTGCTCGGTTTCGGAAAGATGAGTGTGGATCATAAGGTTGTTTTCGGCGGCAAAATCCCGGACCCACTCCAGACCGGCCCGGGAAACGGTGTAGATCGCGTGCGGTCCGAGAACGAATTTGAGCCGGGGCGAGAAACCGGCGCTTAACTGAAAACGTTCACGGTTAACCGCAATCTGCTCTTCAAGCCGCGCCGGATCGTTAAGATCAATAATCACCCCGCTTAACGCGGCCCTAAGCCCCATCTCGTCAACGGCCCGGGCGGTCGCGGCAAAATGCCAATACATATCGTTAAAGAAAACCGTGCCGCTTTTTATCATCTCAAGACAGGCGAGACGGGCCCCGTGATAAACCAGCTCTTCGGTCAATTTTTCTTCCAGCGGCCAGATTTTGGTCGTCAGCCACTCCATCAGCTCCATATCATCGCCGTAACCGCGGAACAGGGTCATCGCCGCGTGGCTGTGGCCGTTATAAAGGCCCGGCACCACGGCTTTGCCCGCGCCCTCAAGTATCCGCTCAGCCCCGGCATCATTGATCTCGGGAGCAATCTTTTTGATCAAACCATCAGCCAGTAAAATATCAACCGGCGCTCCATCAAGAACTACCTGCCGTAATAATAAACTCATTATTTACTCCATAAATTTTTACGAACGTGACAACAAAGAAACCGAAGAACGGCTATTGTCCGGGTGAGTCCGTATGGGTCTGTATGGGTCTGTGGCAAAACCAAATCAAGCCTGCTCAGAAAGCTGTGAAATTACCGCCGGCAGCAGTTCAGCCAGAATCTGACTGTTTTTTTTCTGCGCTTTTTCGACTTCAGCAATATCGACCGTCTGTTCACAAACACCATTGGCATAATTATCGACCAGACAGATAGACGCATATTCAAGGTCAAGCTCACGCGCCAGGGTCGCTTCATTGGCCATCGTCATCCCGACAACCTCGCCCCAGGCTGAAATAACTCTGATTTCGGCCTGAGTTTCAAAACGGGGGCCGGTCGTCTGAATATAGGTTCCGGTCGTCAGCAATTTAATTTTTAATGCGGCGGCCGCGCTGATTACCGCGGCCCGAACCGCAGCCGACAACCCCGGAGTGACAAATTCGAGACGATCATCAAAAAAAGTTTTTATCGCCCAGGGGTTAAAATAATCATCCGGCAGCAGCAAAGAGCCCGGCGGCAAATCCGCCTTAAGACTGCCGGTTGAATTAACCGCAAGAACATATTTGACGCCGCACTCTTTAAGGGCCGCGATATTGGCCCGATGCTTAAGTTTATGCGGCGGCAGCGGCGGGGTTCCATGGCGCTGCAGAAAAACCAGCCTGGCATTTTCCGCAACCGTCACCAAACCATATTCGGTAACAATTTCACGTTGATTCAACCCGGCAAAAAGCTCAACTGCCAAAACCCCGCTGCCGCCGATCACACCGATCTTACTCACCTGGCAATCTCCATTTTCAACAACACCCCGCTCTAAAGATTTTTTACGACATATTCGAGAGGCTGCTTTTTCGGCCCTAAAGCCTCCCGTTTAGGGTAACCCAGGGGGATTACCGCCATAAATTCGCCCTGAGCCTCGCCTAAAAAAGCTAAAACTTCACGTTTGATTAAAAAAAGAATTCCGAGCCAGACACTGCCGATACCGAGCGCGGTCGCCGCCAGCAGCAGGTTTTCAACCGCGGCGGCCGAGCTCTGAATCTCCATCGTGCGAAAGAAATCATCCGAGGCTTCCGCTTCAATCTTGAAAAGTTCAGTCCCGTGCTCAATCAAGGTTCCGGTATTCATCGCCGCAATCACTACCGGCGCGCCGGCAATGCTGCGGCTCGCCATCCGCAAAATAGATGATGAGGGTTTGGGAAATGCTGAGGCCTTCTGCGAAACCAGCCGGGCCAGATCCTGTTTTTTCTGATTGCGGATCACAACAAATTTCCAGGATTGCTGATTGTGGGCCGAGGGGGCCTGATTCGCGGCATCCAGTATCGTCCGAATCAACTCATCACTCAAGGGCCGCTCCTGAAACAGCCGCACACTCCGCCGCTGGTGGATAGTTTGCAGGGTCTCAAAGGTTTCGATGGCGTTTTCGGTGATTTTGCTCATACTTTATACTTCCTGTATTTCTGCTTCGGGCTACGAGGGCTATCAGGAAATTGCATCTCGATGTATTGCTGCTTCAGAGCAGGTTCAAGATAATTTTTCCTGAAAGTCGGCTTATGGGATAAATCCAACAATTGCATAATCTCCACTGCACTTAGCCAACTTTCGGGCAATACATTTAACAACTTTTTTACTTGGTCGCTTACTTGGTCGCTTACTTGGTCGCTCCGGGTTTGTAAGGTGTTAATCGCCTCTAACATAGCGCTGCACATATAGCGGATAAATAAGGTACTTTCTCCACTCGCCCCGGATTGTCGCAGGGCATCGTAATAGCCTTGTTGTTTACTTTTAATCATATTTTCAACTGGAATCAGTGAAAATACTGGATTCCAGTAATTCAGCATTAAATACTGCCAAAAACGCCCCATACGACCATTGCCGTCTTCAAAGGGATGGATAAACTCAAGCTCATAATGAAACACGCTACTACTGATCAGCGGATGGGTTGTCGTCTCTTGCAACCACGCAAACAGATCAGACATTAACCCCGACACCCGATTGGCAGGTGGTGCAACATGACTTACACCGCCTGCGCCATAAACACCCACTGCCTTATGTCGATATTGCCCCGCATGGTCAAGCAGATCTCCCATCAATAATTGGTGCGCTTGCAATAAATGTTGCTGGTTTAGAAAATCAAACTCATCGGCCTGTTGATACAACAAAATAGCCCCCTGTGCTTCGCTGATTTCACGCATGGGCGCGATGACACTCTTGCCTTCCAGCACAGCGGTAATTTGTTGTTCATCCAGCGTATTTCCCTCTATTTGCAAAGTGCCGGTAATCGTTTTGATCTGGCTGATTTTGCGTAGTTGAATTGCCTGCGGGCTGTTTCTCAGGTAGTCTATCCTTCCCAGCTCATGAGAAATGCCGGCGATTAAATCAATGATGTCATCGGTGATGGTGAAGGGTGGCGTGTAGTTCATATCATCCATGCCTCATTATTGTATTGCGCCGGTGTTTCTAACACCTGATACCGATGCCATTATTTAATTTATCCATTGCCCATTTTTTAGTACCTTACAGGTTATTTTCTTGTTTTTTTCGACAGTTTTTTCAACTATAAAAACAAGAAAATGTTCTGATAAAAGTACTTATTTGCGGGC
>WFRP01000074.1 GCA_015486505.1 Pseudomonadota bacterium
CAGAACATTTTCTGATTATTAAATCTTGTTTTTTGGTGCAGAAAATAACCTGTAAGGTACTAATGGGCTCCCGCTCGCTTCCGAAAAACAACGAAATCGTTTCCGCAACCGCTTACGAAAAAACACCCCCGCCCCCTCCAGAAGGTGGGGGGGGTAAAATTTGGCTGAATAGTTACAATATTTTTTTATCGAGCGGAATAATCCAAACTTAAATTGAATTAATTTAATCCTTTTTACACTGTTTGCAAAAGATTATCTTTGACTTAAGTCAACAAGACTGAAATAATAGTAAAGGAAATTGCGCGCAGACGGTTTTTATCGCGCGCGGCGGCGCGGGGTCGCAGAGGAAAAGCATACGTTAATTGTATATTTGTGGCCGCCATAGCGGTTCAAAACGTTTTTTACAACGCCACTTAATTAAAGCAAGGAACAGGAATGACGGCAGATAAAGGTAAACCTCTGGTTGAGTGGCTGGGGGCGACTTCACTTTTTGATGGGGTCAGGGGGCAGCATCTTCGGGATTTGAGCGGGATTGCGATGGTTGTCAGTTATAAACGGCGGGCCGCGATTTTCAGTACCGGGGACCCGGGAAACGGTTTTTATCTGGTGAAAGAGGGCCGGGTTAAAGTGTTTATGCTCTCACCGGAGGGTAAGGAGCAGATCCTGCATATAGTCGGGCCCGGGGAATCCTTTGGCGAGGTCGCGGTTTTTGCCGGACAGAGTTTCCCGGCTCACGCCGTGGCCTTGGAGAACAGCCGCCTGGTTTTTCTGCCGCGTGATGATTTTGTGACCCTGGTTTCGGTAAATCCGGCTTTGGCTTTAAACCTGCTGGCCGCGCTTTCCCAGCGTCTGCGTCAGTTCGCGAAGATGATTGACGCGCTTTCGTTGAAAGAGGTGCCCGGCCGTCTGGCCGCCCATCTGCTTTATCTGAACGATAAACAGGCCGGTGGAAATCGTTTACGCCTCGAACTCTCCAAAACCCAGCTCGCGAGTCTGTTGGGAACCATTCCGGAAACCCTCTCCCGCATCTTGAGCAAACTGCAGCGGGCCGGATTTATTGTAATCGATGGCGCTGATATTACCATTGTTAACCGGTCAAGATTAGTCGAATTGGCTGAACTCGGGAAGTTTTGACGTAACCTTACTATCTTAAACGCAGTTTCTGGCCGATAATAATTCTGGAGTTAGGCAGGCGGTTAAGCCGGATCAGTTTGCCGCTGGAGGTGTGAAAACGGCGGGCGATTGCTCCCAGAGTATCACCTTTCTTGACAATATAGTAAGCTCTCCGCCAAGTGGTCAGGGGCGGTAGCTTCCTGATAACCGCAGCAACTTTGCGGCTGTAGCCGGCGGGTAAAATCAGGTTGAATTTTCCCGCCGGCAGCCGGTTACTGATGAGATGGGGATTTAATTTTTTCAGATGGTGGAAGGTTAAGCCGAGGCGCAAGGCGAAATCAGTCAGAGAATATTCGTTTTTCAGGTTGAGCGGGATATAGTCAACCGGCAGGGGTTTATAGCATTGATCCGGGCTGATCCTGTAACCGTATGCGGCCGGATTGTTGAGAATCAGTTTGATTGCCGCCAGCCGGTAGAAATAACGTTCGCTCTCCTCCGGCAGGGATAGGGAGTGGTAGTTTTTGGTTTTTTGTTTGCTGACGGCATTCGCGACCCGTTTTTCCCCGCAATTATAGGCCGCCAGCGCCAGCGGCCAGGAGGAAAATTTTGCTTTGAGGAATTTCAGATAAGCAAGGGCCTGTTCCGTGGCCCTGACCGGGTCAAGGCGTTCGTCCAGGTTTGCAGTAATGCGTAAACCCCGGCGGCGGCCGGTATGGCGCATAAACTGCCAGAGGCCCGCGGCTCCGGCCCGTGAGTGGATATCGTCGATCAGCGAGCTTTCCGCCACGGCGACAAATTTCAGGTCCTCCGGCAGTTTAAGCCGCTTTATTTTTTTTGTGAAAAGCGGGAAATAGCGCGGCGCCCGCTTGAGCCACATAATAACCTGGGCTTGATTATAGGCCGCGATTATGAGTTCACGATCCAGCATTTCCCGGCAATAACGCTCGTTAAGCGGCAGGGGGTAGCCGCAGAAGGTGAGTTTCTCCGGCACCTTGAATATGGGGATTTGCAGATTGTAAATCTCAGGATTTTTAAGGGGCGCCTTTTCGGCCGGTGCGGCTCTAAGGATGGCCGGGAGCAGAATCAGGCCGGCGATAATAATAATCTGTTTGATTTTAAGTTCTTTTTTGGAGTACATAGGAAGTGACTCTAGTGCTTTTGTGCATATTCGTCAACCGTCAATGTGACCGGGTTGGCGAAAATATTGTGATTTAATTTTTTTATAGCTGGACAGCAGGCGAGATGACGGTTTTGAAAAAAAGAGAGGCAAAAAAATCACACCGGCTGCGAAATTTCTGTTTGCTGTTGCTGTTATTTCTGAATCTGCTGATCGCAGCCCAGGTTTTCATTTTCGGTTACGTCAAGCCGCCGTTGACGATAACTTCAGCCCGGGCCTGGATTGATTACGCCTGGCAGCGGGGGCCGCGGCCGCCGGCCCGGCAGTGGATTCCGCTTGAAGATTTTTCACCGAATCTGAGACGGGCGGTTTTAGCTTCGGAGGATCAGCGTTTCCTGACCCATTTCGGCTTAGACTTTATTGAATTGGGCCAGGCTTTACGTTCTCTAGGTAAAGGCGGCTACCTGCGCGGCGCCAGTACGATAACAATGCAGACCGCCCGGACAATGTTTCTCTGGCCGGCCCGCAGCTGGATCCGAAAACTGGCGGAAGCATATTATTCCTTATGGCTGGAAATTATCTGGAGTAAAAAGAAAATTCTTGAATTTTATTTGAACAGTGTTGACTGGGGGCCGGGCCTGACCGGGGCTGAAGCCGCCGCGGTTAAATATTTTCATTGCCGGGCCCGGGAGCTGAGCCGGGAACAGGCGGCGCTGCTGGCGGCGGTTTTGCCGGGGCCGCATCTCTGGCGGCCGGATAAACCCACCGCCGCGGTTGAGCGTCGGGCCCAGCGTATTTTGCGGGAAATGGCGAAAGTTCCTCTGGTCGGGGGCGGGGGTTGAGCGTTTTTAACCTTGACAAATTTAAGAAAACCGTTGTAATCAGAGCTATTCTTAATGTAAAGCGTCGGGTTTGCTGATTGCAAAGGCCGATTCGGTTAGCGGAGATATCCCCGGGTTGAATCGGCTTGAATTTAAATGATAACTTTTTGAGCTGTAAAAAAAATTATATGGGTTTTTTGTCGAGCCTTAAATTTTGGCGGCGCTCACCCCGGCCGCCGTTAGCGTCAACTGATGACCCCGCGCCGGCAGCAAAGTTCGCCGAGGCGGATTCCGATGTGGTTTCGGCGGAGCCGGTGGTTTCCGAAGAAGAGTCCGGGACCTCTCTTTATCAGAGTGGGGAAGGCCGGGTCCTTATTCTGGGTCTTGTTCTGACTCTGGTTTTTATCGTTCTGATTGTTTACTATCTGACTGTCAATGTTAAAGAAGCTCAGACCCTGTTGCTGGCATTTGTCGCTCATACCCTCGGCGGCCGGGCGGCCGGGATCGGGTTGTGCGTTGCTTTTGAATTTCCGAGTTGGGTGACGATCTCCTATAATCTGTTTCTTGAAGTTTTAATCGTCTGCTACTGTTATTCGCTGTTTGTCTTCTCATTTAATAAATATATCAATATCAAATGGCTGACAACCGCCACCAGGAACGCTGAAAAACAGGCCTTGAAACATAAGGACGCGGTTGCCCGTTACGGCTGGCTGGGGATTTTTACTTTTGTTATGATTCCGCTGCCGATTACCGGCCCGGCGGCAGGCTCGATTATCGCCTATTTTCTCAAGTTCAGTATTAAAAGGAATTTTGCCGCGGTCTTTTCGGGAACCCTGGCCGCCATTGTCATCTGGACTTATTTTTTCGACTATCTCGATCGTCATATTATGACATTTAAATATGTAATTATGGCGGTGCTTCTGGTTATATTTTTGTCATACTTCAAGACAATCAAGCGTTGGTTTACCCAGGATATTGAAGATTGAAAAGTTTAAGTTTAAAGTTTGTAAATTAATGGTTTTTATGTGAAAAATGTTTTGACGGAGGCGGTTGATGGAAACAAGATTAGCGTTAAAAGGTGATGTCGCAAATATTGAAACCTGGGATGAATTTTCACAGGAGTTGACCGCCGCCGTCGATGGCGGCACCAAGCGCCTGGTCCTTGATATGGAGAGGGTTACTTATCTGAATTCAAGTGCCCTGGGGTCAATCGTCAGCGCGCAGAGGAAGATGAGTGAGCGCGAAGCCGAGATGGTGCTGGTCAATGTTTCCAAAAAACTTCTGCAATTTTTTGAACTCTACAATCTCACCGAAATCTTGACGGTTGAGTAAATAACCCTCCAAACCCAACACCCGGCCCCGAAACCGTTTAACCAAGGGGGTCTAACCAAAGGGGTCAGGCTTGACTTATGGGTATTTGCGGAGAGCGGCGGCCGGCAGTTTTGTTGATTAAGTTGAGGTTGATTAAGTTGAGGTTGATTAAGCTGAGGTTGATTAAGCTGAGATAGTTACATTCAGTTTAATTCTTCTCTCAGGTATTCCTGAACCTCGGTAAGGCTTGCGATTATCAAATCGCGTTTCCGCGGAAGCTCGGCCGGGCTCAATTCCAGGGTGACGGCGCCTTCGTAATTTTCCTGTTTTAACATATAGAGAAAGCGGGTCAGGGGCAGAATGCCGCGGCCGGGGAACAGGTGTTCACGCTGGTGTCCGTAATCACTGAAATGGATATTTTTAACCCTGCCGCTTTCCAGAAGCTGTTGGAATTCTCCGAGAAAGTTGGGGTTGTGTGAGCCCATGTGCGTCGTATCAAAAGTCATAAAAAGATTATGCTTTAGCATAAAACTCAGCATATTTTCAGATTTTTTGAGAAGATTGGGATTGAAACGCAGGCGTTTGCCGACGTAGGGCATATTCTCAATGGTAACGATTACCGAGCTGTTGTCAATCAACTTCTGGTAATCCTTCACTTTACGAAACCAGTTCCAGAAGATGAACTCGGGCGGCAGCCATAAGGGGGGATGGAAATTAACCAGAGGGATGGCGAAATCCCGGGCCAGGGCAACGCATTTCTGTAAGGAGACTCCACCGTGACCCCACTTGCGGAGTTTGAAGAAGGGCGCGTGGATGGACGCTATTTTATTGATTTTCAGTAATTTTTCAATAATTTTATGGGGAGGCCGGTTTTCGAAGTGGGTGTTTATGATGAGTTCAACCCCATCAAATCCGGATTCTACGGAAACTTCAAATATTTCCGTAAGTTTCATAGTATAAAGGGTGCCGGCCGAAAGGATGATTTTTCGCGGCGAGTTCTTTTTCTGAAGTGATGATATGGTTTGTGAATCCATCTAATAAAAAGCCGCCGTTGCTATGTCCGGGTTCAACTCAAAATAAAACCAGTCAGCGGATCGGGAAAAAAGCCTTGACCGCCTGAGTTGCGGGGCCGGGCCGGCCATTGCCGACAGTTATATCGTCAATTTTGACAACGGGCATCAGATCGACGGTGGAACTGGTGATGAAAACCTCATCGGCCCGGCAGAGTTCAGCGAATGAATAATCTTTTTCAATCAGTTCAAGATTCTCTGCTCTGGCCTGCCGCAGAATAAATGAGCGGGTTATGCCGTTGAGAATATGCCGGTTAGCCGGGGGCGTGTACAGGGTTTTGTTTTTAACCAGGAAGATATTGGCGGCGGTACACTCGCGAATACTGCCTTCCGCTGAAACAAAAAGCGCCTCCTGGCAGCCTTGCTCAACCGCTTTTTGCTTCATCATAATATTCGGCAGCAGCGCCGTACTTTTAATGTCGCAGCGGCTCCAGCGGATTTCGGGAACGCTGATGATTGCGACCCCCTGACTGAACTTTTCCGAAGCGTATTCGGGCCGGGCTCTGAAAGTCATTATCAGGTTGGCCCGGATATCGGGTGAGTAGTTATGGCGGCGGGCTTCCGTTCCCCGGGTTATCTGAAGATAGATCATACTCTCCGGGAAGCCGGCCTTTTTAATGCCGGTCTGGATTATTTCAGAAATTGCGTCCGTTGATATCGGAAGTTTCAGTGATATCGCGGCAGCACTTCTCTGGAGTCTCGCCAGATGTTCCTCAAGCAGAAAAGGCCGGCCCTGACGGCTGACAATTACCTCGTAGATACCATCGGCAAAAAGCAGGCCCCGATCATTTATGGGGACTGAGGCTTTATCCAGCGGCATAAAAGTATCATTCAGATAGGCGATTTCCTGCATTTTATTTTCCTGTTGTCTGAGTTGGCAGCCGTCAAGTCAAGATGAAGGCAGATTACGTTCGATGAAGCGGTCGATATTATCTGATTCGAGAAAATTAATCTCATTAGCTATTTTTGCCAGCGGCCAGTCCCACCAGGCAATTTGCAAAAGGGCGTCAATTTGGGCTTTTGCGAAGCGGAAACTTAAATTTCTCCCCGGATTACCGCCAACTATTTCATAATCAGCCACATCTTTGACAACCATTGTCCCGGCGGCGATTACCGCGCCGTTGCCGATGCTGATGCCGGAGTTGATAACCGCTCCCCGGGCGATCCAGACATCATTGCCGATTTTAATATCACCTTTGCCGGACGGATGAGCATTGTTTTTCGGAAAACCCGCCAATAAACGGCCGAAAGGGTAAGTGCTGACCCAGTCGCTGCGGTGATTGCCGTCAACCAGAAGATGGACATCTTCTGAAATTGAGCAAAACCTGCCGATAGAGACCCGGTACTCCCTGGACCAGCGATGAATATGGGGCTTTCCGTAAGTGTAATCACCAATCTCAATATTTTCTTTGTCAATAAGGTCGGCTGTAAAAGGGGAGCGCTTTTTTCTTATTCTCCGTAATATCTTTTTTATCAATGATATATCTTCTTGCAAGTGTAAATATTCGGCTACCGTTCCAAACTGCCTCGATGTGGGGACAGAATTCAATTTAGTCCCCGTGCGCAGCGCCCCAAGGGCAATCCGTTGGGCACCGGCGAAGCAATTTTGTTTATTTCCTCTGTAACTTTACCGCCAAACCGAGTGAAGTCGAATGTTTACCTGCAAGTGAAGTTTTCCGGGCGGCGGTCAACTTAAAAAACAATTACTTTTTCATATCCGCCCGTCAATACGATGGGGTAAGGTTAAAGTCAAGTTTTTTTGGTTAAATTTATCTGCGCTTACTCATTACTTTGAGCGGGAAGATTAAATTCGGCGTTTTTACTTAATGCTGTTTGTCTCAGTTTTTCAATCTCTTTTCTGACGGCATTTAACTCGGGTTCATTCGGAAGCAGCTTTAAGGTGTGGTTGAAGTCGCTGAGAGCGCCACTGTAATCTTTCAGGTAGAGACGTAAACGGCCCCGGTTCTCAAATCCTCGGGCATAATCAGGATGTTTTTGGAGCAGGATGTTAAAGTCATCCAGGGTTTTCTGCGGCATTCCTTTTTTAAGCCAGGCGACCGCCCGGTTGTTCAAAGCTCTGCGGCTTTCAGGATATTTTGTCAGAACATCAGTCCAGATGGTTACCGGGTCCCTGAATACGGCGCGTCTTTGTCTGGTGACCATAGTTAAAAAAATAAGCCAGCAACCGATTACCGCATAGGTAAAATATTTAATTTTGTTTTTGTTCCGGACCCGGGTGGATTGTTCAAGACCCAAGAATACCCCTAGAATAATTATTGAGATTCCCGGCATGGCCAGGTAGGTTTTATATTCAACCAGAAGTTCTCTCTGGGGCAGAAAAAGGTATGGCGGAGCTAAAACCAGATAGAACCAGGCAATCCCGAAGCCGATTAAAGGCGCTTTTCGGCGGAGTTTGAAAACCAGAACCAACAGAGCCAGATGACCGCAGACGGCAGCGTAGGCGAGTGGCGCGAAATAACCGGAACATGGTTGTAATTCGTGGTGCAGACTCAGGCTGCCGGGTAGCGGAACAAAAAGCTGCTTCCAGTAGAGGAAAAAAACTTTTACTTCGCTTAAGAAATGGATGCCCGGTGACCAGAGTCGTCTGGAACGAAAGCCGATATTAATCCAGGCTTGATTGAAAAGGCCGATCTGCCAGGCAAAGGCAAGCAACAGCATTGCGACAAGGAGCAGCAGAAAGGCCGGCTTCAACAACTTGCGCTTACTGCCGGGGGCCGGATCTTTTGTGTAGAGTTCATAAAAAAGAATGGTCACAGGGAATGTGATTGCCATTTCCTTGCAGTGCAGGGCCGCCCAGAATGAAACACCGGCAAGCAGCAGCCAGATTCGGTTCCGGTTTGCCGCCGCTGGGGCTTTCGGTTTTATGTGCCCTTTAAGCCAGGCATAAAATCCCGCAAGATAGAAAAAGCTGGTCGCGCCGCCAAAACGTTGACTGATGTAGATGACCGTATTTAAGGCCAGGGGCTGGCAGAGAAAAAATAAAGCGCCGGCCAGGGCGGGGCCGCAGAATTTGTTTTGCGGTTGCGGGGGTGCTTCCTGAACTTGTTGATGTTTGCTCTCCCAAAGCTGGCCCAGAATCAGGTAAACTAAAATTGTGCAAAGCCCGTGCAGGGCATAGTTTACAATCCGAAAACCGGCCGGATTCATACCGGTCAGTTTATAGTCGGCCGCAAATGTCAGCCAGGTCAAAGCCCGGTTCGGGCGCAGCGGCTGTGTGCGTAGAGATTCAAGGGCCGGGGCCGGACTGGTGATTTGCGGATTGACGATGCCCTGATTGTTCATCAGACTGTTGAAATCATCAAAAAAAAAGGGGTAATGCAGGGCGGGGCCATAAAAAAAGGCTATAAACAATGCTGTCGTCAGGATTAGAACTGCAAAACAAATCAAGCGATAGTTTAAGGCTTTGGCAAATCTTCCCATTATTAACAACCCATATCCCGCGTGAAGGGTTTTTCACGCCCGGAAAGTATAATTTATCCCTCCGTTTAACTCAAGCAAAACCTGACCAGGCAAAACCTTATGAAATCCGGGGTCTTATTTTTAGTGCCTTACAGGTTATTTTCTTGTTTTTTTCGACAGCTTTTTTCAACTGTAAAAACAAGAAAATGTTCTGATAAGAGTACTTATTTGCGGGCCAAAAAGGCCCGATTAGGTTGCGGAGATAGTTCCCGCATTAGTGCCTTACAGGTTATTTTCTTGTTTTTTTCGACAGCTTTTTTCAACTGTAAAAACAAGAAAATGTTCTGATAAGAGTACTTATTTGCGGGCCAAAAAGGCCCGATTAGGTTGCGGAGATAGTTCCCGCATTAG
>WFRP01000075.1 GCA_015486505.1 Pseudomonadota bacterium
AGGACAACTGGACCCCGCAGACGCCGTATCTGGTAGTGATTGATACTGCGACGAATGAAGAGATTGAAACGCAGAATCCGGCCGGTGATTTGAAAGGGATTCCACTTTTGCCGATTAAAAACCCGTGGGATATTGTTTATAAAAACGGCAAGATTTATATTAACGGCGCGGGAAGTTATCCCGGCTGGGATGGTACTCCGGCGGATTATTCCGGCGGTATTGTTTCAGTTGATCCTTCAACTTATGAAGTAAAAATGATTGTTGATGACGGTGACGAGACTGCGCATCCCTACGGCAATATTTCGGGTATGACGGTGGTGTCGGCCACGAAAGGCTATTTTATCAGCTATGCCGGCTGGGGTGATAATTCCCTGTACAGTTTCAATCCGACTACCGGTGCGGTTTCGTCCGGACCGATTGCGGCATTCTCTGGTGGTGACAATATCTCAGCTTTAGGAGTTGATGCTTCGGGAATGTTGTGGGTGGCCTCCAATACTGCTGCAGGCGGCGGTGTCCTGACAATTATCAACCCGGCTGATGACAGCGTCGACCAGGTGCTGAGATTTAACTTGAATCCGCAGGGGATGGCGTTCGGCACCTGGGAGTAAGCCTGTTTGAAAAAAACAGAGCTTTAGCGCGCGGGAAAGAAACCATTCAGCCGCCCCTCCTGTAAGAAGAGAGAAAAAACGGCAGAATAGTTACGCCGGAAACAGCCCGGAAACAGCTCGGAAACAGCCCTGAAAAAGCCCGCTTGAAAATTTTTTCAAGCGGGCTTTTTTGTCGCTGGATTTTCGGGCCGGGCCCCGGTTTGACAAAATCACTTAAATAGTATATAGTAAAACGCTTTTTTGCTGGTTTGGGTTTGCTGCCCGAGCGTTTTTACTAAATTACCGGAGAAGTTACCGAATCTGGTTATTGTTCCTGGAGGGATATTGCAGGCTTTATATTCTCGAGATCATTTGAAAAAGGTGGTGCCGTCCCTGTTCGATTTATGCAGTGACGACTCTTCGAATCTGGAGAGATGGCGTCGGGATCTTTTTGTTTTGCTGGACGAGCTTGAAGATGAAGCGCGGGGTCGTTTTGCCGCTGATAATCCGACCGCTTTACGGCGGGCAAATCAGTGTCTTGCGGTTCTGCGGACGCTTTTTTCTTTAACCTCTGAGAAAAAATCCGGTTTCAGCGTGGTCCAGGCGCTTCACGATATTATTTGTGAGCGAAAGTCCGCGGTCTGTGTCAGTCCGGCATTTTATGCTGAAATTATCGCTCTGTTCACGGGGCTGTGCCGGGGGGATGCGGCCGATGTCGCGATAATCGCCGATGATCACGGCAGTAACAACCTTGAGGGGCGGGAAGCGGCAATTTTACGCTCAACCCAGCTTGATGCCATGAGCAGACGGGTTGCCGGTTTTATGGATCGTTACAGTTCCGGGCTTGATCCGGAGACTATAGAGCGTCGGACTTTACGCCGGGAACGTATTAAAAAATATTTTGCGGCAACCGAAGCAGAGTGGCAGGATTGGCGTTGGCAGATCGAGAATATTGTTCAGGATGTCACGACTTTGGAGCAGGTTCTGACCATGAGTCCGGCAGAAAGTCAGGCCGTGGCCCGGGCCCGGGATAACGCGCTGCCGTTCGGTGTTACGCCTTACTATCTCTCTTTGATGGATGATGATGGCCTTAAGCAGCGCCGGGACGCGGCGGTGCGGGCCCAGGTTCTGCCGCCGCCGGAATATGTCAGGCAGGTGGTTGAATCCCGGGTTGCGACCGGTGATTTTTCGGGGCTTGATTTTATGCGTGAGGAGGATACCTCGCCGATTGATCTGATTACCCGGCGTTATGCCGCGATCTGCATTTTTAAACCTTTTAATACCTGTCCCCAGATCTGTGTTTACTGTCAGCGCAACTGGGAGATCGAGGATGCCATGGCGGCTGACGCTCTGGCCGCACCGGAAAAAATCGCCGCGGCAATTCAATGGATTGCCGAGCATCCGGCAATCCGTGAAGTTCTGATCACCGGTGGCGACCCGCTGGCGATGAGTGATGAACTGGTGGAACGGATCATCGGCCGGATCGCCGAAATTCCGACGGTGGAAAGGATTCGTATCGGCACGCGCACCCTGGTAACCATGCCGATGCGGATCAGCGAACGTCTCGCCGCTTTCTTAGGCTCGCTGCGCAAACCCGGCGCGCGCGAGGTTGTGGTCGTAACCCACATCGAGCATCCTTACGAATTGACACCCGATGTGGTCTGTGCCGTCAACCGTTTACGGAGTCAGGGGATCAGCGTTTATAATCAGATGGTCTATACCTTTTTTGTTTCGCGGCGTTTCGAAGCGGCATATTTGCGCCGGCGGCTGCGGCAGATCGGTATCGACCCTTATTACACCTTCAATGCCAAGGGCAAGGAAGAGACTATGGACTACCGGGTGCCGATTGCCCGTTTGGTGCAGGAACAGGCGGAAGAGGCGCGGCTTTCTCCCGGAATCGAACGTACCGATGAAGCGGTTTTCAATGTTCCGGGCCAGGGTAAAGGCTATCTTCGTTCAACCCGGCAGAGAAACTGGATCGGTCTCGATCCCGATGGCGCCCGGGTCTATGAATTTTTCCCCTGGGAAGACGGCATTGTCAAAGTCGCCCCGCCCCCCTACATCGCCCGGGATATCCCGATCCTCGACTATCTCGAAAGACTGGAAAAAATCGGCGAAGACCCCGCTGACTACCAATCAATCTGGCACTATTTCTAAGTTGGAAATTCACGCAGTTATAGTCGCCGGCAAAAGTCTTTTCGAGGTCAGACTTGACTTAGAAGCATCGCGGACCGCTATCGCGGCCACATATATACAAGTAACGTGAGAGAAACTAACGCGGGAACAGATCCCGCAACCCAAACAGGGCTTTGTGGCCCGTACCCCAAGGGCAATCCGATGGTCGCAAATAAGTACTCTTATCAGAACATTTTCTGACTATTAAATCCTGTTTTTTGGTGCAGAAAATAACCTGTAAGGTACTAACTCAGAAAGTTGAGTTAAAAGTCTTTAAAAGACTGCCGCTGTGCCGGTAGTGCTAATTTGAACTGATTTGAATTAGAATCAAAAGGAGAAATGATGGGAACAACAATTGAAAATTTACAGGCGGCATTTGCCGGAGAGAGTCAAGCCAACCGTAAGTATCTTGCTTTTGCGGCAAAAGCCGAGGCCGATGGGTTTCCGCAGATCGCGAAGCTGTTTCGGGCGGCGGCCGCGGCGGAGACAATTCATGCCCATGGTCACCTTAAGGCTCTGGATGGTGTTGGTGATACCGGGGCCAACCTTAAAGCGGCGATCGCGGGCGAAAGCCACGAATTTAAGAATATGTATCCTGAGTTTATTGCCACGGCCAAAGCCGAAGGCAACAAAAAGGCTCTGCGGATGTTCGAAATGGCAAATACGGTTGAAGAAATTCATTTCGGCCTCTATGAAGAGGCCCTGGCAAGCTACGAAAAAGGCGGCGATCTCGCCGCTGAAGATATCTGGGTTTGTGAGGTCTGCGGAAATACGGTCAGCGGCGACTGCCCTGATAAATGCAGTGTTTGCGGGGTGCCGGCAAGTAAATTCAGTAAGATTGATTGAATCCGGTTGTTTAGGTTGTGACCAAAGAGAAGGGCCGTTGTCAAATCCTGGGATTTGCTTGCGGTCCTTTTAGTTTGCGGTTCAATTTTCAGGGTTGAAATAATTTATGGTTTATACAAGTTTGATTGTAACTATTCAGCCGAATCCGGGGTCGAGCGCGGTTTTTCTCCGCCAGGCGTTAAGATTTCGGTTTTTCCTTTAAGCTCGCTGCGCCCGCCTTGCAAAACTCGCTTGCGCTCAAACAGTTGCAATGCTAATGGGCTCCCGCTCGCTGGGAAAATCAACGAAATCGTGTCCGCAACCGCTTACGAAAAACCACCCCCGCCCCCTCCAGAAGGTGGGGGGTAAAATTTGGCTGAATAGTTACGTTTGATTTTGACAAACTCATATCAAGTTCACCCCTCCCCCCGTAAATTTTTTTTACCACAGATCTCACAGATTCCACAGAGGTCACAGAGAAAACCAGGTTTGTCTGCATCTGTTGCGCCGGCTATTTAATTTACACCGAAAGTTGATTTAATGAGCAAAGTTGTAATAACGATTATTCCGATTTTTATGTTGATTATTCTCGGCGCCGGGGTCCGGCGGCTGGGCTTTATAAAAGCTGAGTTTATAACAGCGGCAAATCGTCTGGTTTTTTACCTGGCAATCCCCGCTCTGGTTTTTCGCGCGTTATGTAAAGCTTCATTGCGGAATGATTTTGATCTTTTGTCGGTGGTTATGATGCTGGCGGCGGTTATTCTGGTCGCCGGCCTGGCGCTGATTTACAACCGGTGCCGGAAAACCGGAAATGGCCCTCAGACGGGAACTTTTACGCAGGCGGCAATTCATGGGAATCTCGGCTATATTGGCCTGGCCGTAGGTTTTTACTATCTTGATGAGGGCGGGTTTGCCCGGGTGAGTATGCTGGTCGGTTTTTTGATGATTATGCAGAACTTGCTCGGTGTGCTGTTATTGCAGTATTTTTGCGGGGCCGGGGGCGATTCGCGCCGGGTTCGCGGTCTTATGGCCGCGGTTCTGTTTAACCCGGTTATTCTGGCAGCTTTAGCGGGGATCGTTTTTAATCTGAGCCGCCTGCCGCTGCCGCAGGTGTTTGATCGATTTCTGCTGATCTTAAGCGGTATGGCCCTGCCGATGGGGCTTCTGCTGATCGGCGCCTCAATTTCTTTTGCTCTTTTACGACAATGGCTGCCGCGGGCGGCGGTGGTCGCATTCCTGAAACTTTTCCTGTTGCCCGGAATCGCTTTACTGCTTTTTCATCTGGCCGGGGTTGATGAGCAAAATTTCATTCCGGCGCTGATCTTACTGGCCGCTCCGACCGCGACCCTGACCTATGTTATGGCCCGGGAGATGGGCGGTCATGTTGACCTGGCCGTGGCTTCGGTATCCCTGACAACCATCCTTTCAGCGTTCAGTTACGCTTTTTGGTTAGGGCTGCTGCATAAGTTTTGATCGAGAAGTTTCTCCAGTTCCTGAACCTTTTTTTCCAATAATGCCAGCCGGCTGCGATCATTGGCCAGATGGGTGGCCGCCATCATCTGGCGCAGGGATTGTTTCACCGGCATTGCCGGGGTGCCGCCGTAATCCCGGCCGCCGGCAAGACTCTTTGCGGCCTGGGTTCCGGCCATAAGCCGGGCTTTGTCGCCGATGGTGATATGATCAACGCTGCCGGTGCGTGGCCCCAGCATAACCTGGTTGCCGACCCGGACGCCGCCGGAGAGCCCAACTTGGGCGCACATTATCACATCTTCGCCGATTTTAACTCCGTGGCCGAGATGGACATGGTCGTCAATTTTAGTGCCGCGGCCGATAACTGTTTCATCGAGCGCTGCCCGGTTGATTGTGCAGAGCGCGCCGATTTCAACATCATCTGCGATGATGACCCGACCGATCTGCGGAATCTTGACATTATGTCCGGCGATCTGCAGGAAACCAAAGCCGTCGGAACCGATAACCGAATTGGGGTGGATTATGACCCGGTCGCCGATTTTACAGCCTTCGCGAATAACGACTCCGGGATAGATGCGGCAGCCGCTGCCGATTACCACGTTTTTACCGATGAAAGTGTTGGCGTAGATGCGACAATTATCACCGATGCGGCAGCCTTCCGCGATAAACGCTCCCGGCCCGATATAAAGATTGTCGCCTAAATTTACGTTATTTTCAATCGTTGCCTCAGCCGCGATCAGCGGCTTTATCTGCTGGGCTTTGGCATCAATTTCCGCCATCAGCCGGCCGGCGGCCTGAAAGGGCCGCTCACAGATAATCAGGTTCTGGTTAAGATCGTCACTTTTTCGCGGCACCAGCAGGGCTCCGGCCCGACTGCTGATCGCCGCCTTGAGAAATTTCTCTTCGGCGAAAGAGATATCATTATTTTCGGCGGATTCCAGGCTGTTAATGCCGGTAACGACAAAATTTTCATCTCCGATTACCCGACCGCCGATCTTCGCGGCAATTTCAGCTAATGTGTAATGCATAATAAATCCTTCCAGCTCTTGTTTTCCGTTTAATCTGAGTTGACATTATATGTTAACACATATAGAAGAAATCTTCATACGAAAATTTGCCGCTATTTTTATTTGGCGTTTGATTTTGTCCGGCTCCAGCTGGTGGAAAAAGATTTAAGGTGCAGGTTGATGAATGTAAAACCGATTTTTTTAATGCTGCTGACTTTTGTGGTTATGCTTAACCCGGTTATTCCGGCAATATCGTCCGCAGCTGTCGCTTCCGGTTTGCGTAAGCAACTGGAAAAAGATGTTTCAGCAACCGTAAGTGTGGAAAAAGCGACCGCCGAAATGCAGCGGAAATGGCAGGTTGAAAAACAGACTCTGGCGGCCGAAACCCACGCTTTGGAGCTTGAGTTGAAATTGCTCAAAGCCCGGAGCCTGAGACTTGAGGGCTATGCCGAACAGCGTCGGCAGGAGATTGCAAAGCTCAACCAAGGGCTTACTGAAATGACAAAGATCGGTTTAAGCCTTGAGCCTTTTCTGGATGAGTTGCTGGGCCGGTTAAAAGATTTTTGCGCCGACGATCTGCCTTTTGCCGTTGTGGAAAGAGAAAGACGGCTGGCTGATCTTGAAGCGGCGCTTGACAGTTATGAGGTTGATCTGCCGGAGAAGTTGAGCCGGATGATGGAGGTGCTTAAAATTGAAGCCGGTTTCGGCCGGGGTTTTGAAGTCGGGGAAGAGGTTATAGACCGGGCTGACGGCAAAACTACGGTGCGGGTTATACGTTTAGGGCGGCTGGGGCTCTACTATTTAACCCTGGACGGCGCGCAGGCGGGCTGGTTTAACCGGGCGGATAAAACCTGGGAAGACTTGCCGGGAGGCTACACCGAAGCGGTTAAAGAGGCCTTGCGTATGGCTTTGAAACAGCGGGCTTTCGATCTGGTGAAACTGCCGGTTGCCGGAGGTAAGCCATGAAAAATCGAGTCCGATTTTGTCTGTTTATGGTGATATTGCTGTTTCTGGCCGCCGCTACCCTGGCCGTAACCCCAACTCCGGCGACAGCTTCCGAAAAAGCGCCTCTTCTCGAGCAGGCCTTGACTTTGGTCGGCAAGGAGCAGAGCGCCGCCCGCTCCGAAAAGAAGTTGACTGAAGCTGAAATTAAAAAAGCCCGAACCGCGCTCCGGGCCGCCCGGGATGCTGCCGCGAGAAAAGTTAATGCGCTTAAAGCAAAGCTTAAAGAACAGGAAGCCGAACTTGATAAACTGGCTGCGGAACAGCAAAATCTCGAGCAGAAAAGTCATAAGGCATTATATCAATTAAATGAGTTGGCCGGAGTGGTGCGCAGCAGCGCCCGGGATCTGGCTTCACTGCTGGAGAACTCGCCCGTATCCGGCGATGAGCCCGATAGGCTTAAACCGGTATCCGCGATCTTGAATGATAATGCTTATCCCGGAATGTCCGAGATTAAGACGATTACGGATCTCTATCTTGATGAAATGGTTAAAAGCGGTGAAATCAGACGCTCGCAGAACAGTTTTATCAATCTTGACGGGCGTCGGGTTCAGGGGGAAATTGTGCGTCTCGGGGCCTTGTCGACCATTTATCAAAGTGAAACCGATAAAAGTTGCGGTTATGCCGTTTATGGGCCGGAGAATGACGCTCTGCTGGCGGTATCGCAGCCGGGCTGGCGGGTAGAAAGAAATTTGAAAAAATTTATTGCCGGGGAGGGTAATGCGGTTTACCTCGATTTTTCCGGGGGTGAGGCTGTGCGCCGGCTCGCCCTGACTCCGTCAAGTTGGGAGCAGTTGCGCTCAGGCGGGATTCTGGTCTGGCCGATTCTTCTGGTTGGTCTGGTGGCCTTGTTGCTCAGTTGTGAGCGCTTTTTCTTTTTGAGCCGGGTTAAGAGTAATACCGACCGGGTGATGGGGAAGATTGTCAAATTGGTCGAAGCTGGTGATTTCAGACAGAGCCTGGAATTGGTTGAAAATCGTAAAGGCCCGGTTTACCGGGTGCTGGCCGCCGGGCTTTCCGCCCGGAAAGCCCCCCGTGATGTGCTGGAAAGTGTTCTCGAAGAGGCGATTTTAAAGGAGCTGCCCCGTTTGGAGAAATTTTTGCCGACGCTGCAGGTGCTGGCCGCGATTGCTCCGCTTTTAGGTTTACTGGGGACGGTAACCGGGATGATTAATACCTTTCAGGTTATTACGGTTTACGGCGCCGGGGATCCGCGGATGATGTCGGGCGGGATTTCCGAGGCCCTGGTTACGACCAAGCTCGGTCTGACGGTCGCGATCCCGATTATCCTGCTCCATACCTGGTTTGCCCGCCGGGTTGATGTTATCATCGGCGATATGGAGGAAAAATCGGTGAGTTTGAGTATCGCTTTGCAGGATCGTAACCCTGATCCAGAGCGACCCGCGGGGTAGTCAAGAGCAGATTTTATGCAGGATTTCTTTGACATATTTGATTATTTTTATCGCGGCGGCCCCCTGCTTTTACCGATTATTCTTGTTTCTGTAATTATGTGGGTGCTGATTCTTTTGCAGTTACAGACGGTCTGGGCCGTAAACCGGTCGGATATTGCCCTAGACGAGGCTCTGGCGGCGGTCCGCGCTCAAACTCTGCCCGCGGCTTTTCCGGAAGCGCCGCTGGCCCGGATTGTAACGCGCTTTATCGCCTCAATGGGCCGTTTCCGCGACGACAATGTGACTTTACTCAATACGCTGGTTGAGCGTGAGAGTTCGCGTCTTGGATGTTATATCAATTACATTTACGCTCTGGCGTCGATTGCGCCGCTGCTCGGTCTTTTAGGTACCGTGCAGGGGATGATCGTGACCTTTGACGCGATTGCTGTTTACGGTACCGGTAATCCCGGGGCCCTGGCCAACGGAATAGCCGAGGCCTTGCTCACCACGCAAAGCGGCCTGTTTGTCTCAATCCCCGGACTTTTTATGGCGGCGTTTCTCCGGCGTCGGGTTTTGCGGATCGGGCAGCGTCTGAATGAATTTCGCGCCGGAGTTTTAAAAGGCCTGGAGAACTGAAATGATTAATGTCCGTGCCCGAATGCGCCGGGAACGCAAGCCGGCTCAGATTGATATGGCGCCGATGCTGGATATGGTTTTTATCCTCCTGATTTTCTTTCTGGTGACGACCACCTTTGTTCGTGAATCCGGGGTTGAGGTTAACCGGCCGAGCGCCCGGACCGCCGCCGCTGTCGGTCAGAGCGGATTGCGTTTCGGCATTGATGTTAAAGGTCGTATATTCGTTGACGGTCATCAGGTTGACTTACGCTCGATCAGGGCTGTAAGTGAGCGCTTTTTAGCGCAGAATCCGGAGGGCAGCATCGTGATTGTCGCCGATCGCCAGGTCGCGACCGGCCTGACGATCAAGGTGCTTGATCAATGCCGGATTGCCGGGGCGCAACGGATTGCGGTGGCGGCTGAAGCTCCGGCCGGTGAGCGCTGAGCTATGATTACTTTCAGACTCTGCGTCTCCGCGCCTCTGCGCGAGATAGAAGCTGTTTTCGCGCAGAGGCTTAAGGGGCGCAGAGGAAAAGCACACGTTGCTTCCAAATATGTGGCCGCAATAGCGGTCTGAGATGTTTTTAAACTATGATTATTTCGGGGCAGGGTCGTCGTCAGGCCGGTTATAAATTGTTTGTTGCTCTCGCTGGAGCATTGTTGCTTAACCTGCTGCTTATGGTTCTGATCCCCTGGCTGTTTCGCGGGGGCGGTGAGCCGCAAAAACTTACGCGCCGGAGAGAAAATCCGGTTTTTGTCGCTCCGCTCAAGCCCGAAAAAACTGCCGCCCCAGCCCGCGTGCAACCGGAGCCGCCGCCGAAAATTAATCTTCCCCAGGCTTTGCCGGAAGCGCCGGCACCGTTGCCGCTGCCGGAAATAAACCCGCAGATAAAACTCTCGCCGGTTAAACTTAATCCGAAAATTGAAAACAATTTTAAGTTGGCGCCGCTGCCGGAGTCGCCGGCCCCGGTGACGGCACCGGTCGTTGCGGCTGCGCGTGATTTTTACAGAATCGGTGAACTCGACCAGGAACCGGTGAATCAGGTCCAAACACAGCCGGTTTATCCCTTCCGGGCCCGGCGCCGGGGGATTGAGGGCTCGGTCAGGATTCGTTTCTTCGTTACCCGCACCGGCCGGGTCAGCGGGCTTGAAATTGTCAAGGCCGATCCGGCCGGAGTCTTTGAAAATGCCGTCCGCCAGACGGTAGCGAAATGGCGCTTTCAGCCCGGGGTGGTCGCGGGCAAGAAAGTCAAGACCCTGGTTGAGACCACGATAATTTTTAAACTCGGTCGTTGACGTTGATGTTGAACTAAATCGTAACATTCGCCTGGTCTTTGACGATTTCAAAAATGACAAAAATTTACCGGAATACGGTCTTGTGTTTCAGTTTCAAATTGTAACTATTCGGCCGAATCCGGGGTCGGGCGCGGTTTTTCTCCGCCAGGCGTTAAGATTTCTGTTTTTCCTTACGCTCGCTTTCGCCCGCCTTGCAAAACTCGCTTACGCTCAAACAGTTGCAATGCTGATGGGCTCCCGCTCGCTTCCGAAAAACAACGAAATCGTTTCCGCAACCGCTTACGAAAAACCACCCCCGCCCCCTCCGGAAGGCGGGGGGGTAAAATTTGGCTGAATAGTTACTTCAAATTTAATACAAATTTTCCGTAAAAGTACTTGTATTGCAGGGTTAAATGTCGTATATTACTTTACGGTGTCTTCTTTAGTGCCTATTCTCTGCACAAAAAAACAAGATTTAATATCCAGAAAATGTTCTGATGAGAGTACTTATTTGCGGGCCGCGAGGTACCGTTTGGGTTGCGGGATTGTTCCCGCATTAGAATCTTTCAATAACTTGATTCAGGGAGGGCTAGGAAGATGATAGTACAATTAAGAAAAATTTCTGGGGTTGTTTGCATCTGTCTGATTAGTTGTTACGTTCTGTTCAGTTCTGCGGTATGTGCCATGGAATTCAACATACCGCACATAACAGGAGGGTCTCCCGGCTGGACCGATGAATTGATTGTTGACAATATGGGCGACGCAACGGAAGATTTCTGGGTTCACCTGTACAAGGCCGGTGGTGGTCTGGCGCTAAATAGAAAGTTTACTATCCCATCAATGGAAACCATGACCATTGACTTGAAAAATTATGCTCCTGATGCACAGTGCGGTTGTGTAGTCACGACCAACACTAATACTCCTGTAACTGGAATAGTGTGTATGAGATTTCGCCTCCGTTACACGAGTAATACCGGCGGCATTGCCGAGTTTGCATTAAGTAAGATGGACAAATCTCAGCTCGCTTTTAATTTCAGTGATAATAACGCGATTGACTGGAAGGGTCTGGCCATTATGAACACCGACCCTACGATTGCAGCAAATGTTTCTTTCTACGCAGTCTATAATAATGGCACTCTTTCGCCGGCCAAATCAGTTGTCATTAATCCCAATTGCAAATTGGTGGGAACTCATAAAACCTGGTTTCCGAATATAACTAAGGATGAAATTCAAAGCATAATAGTCTCTTCAGTCAATTCCAGTTTGTGTGGCGTATGCATCTCAGGCTCTTCTGACAGCTCAAAATTGCTGTTTACGCAAGCCGGAGATGCATCCGGGTTTCGTGAAACCGACATAAGTACCCGTTATATGGTGGACACGAAACTCCTGGAAGGCTGCTGGGAGTTCAACATACAAATGCCAAATGGTGATATATGGGCGTATGCATACTGCCTGGGCAAATTAACGGGAGTCACAAACAGAGAAACTGGATACCAGATAAGTGGCGAGAACAATTTTGGTGAAGTCATCACTTCTGCGGAATACTGGCCGGTAACCCGAAATTTCACTCTGGTAGACACATCTTTAGTGGAAGTCCCGGGACAAACCTATAGAAGGGAGTACACTTTTACGATTGACAACCCGTCTCGCGATATAGATTTCTGCACCGTAACCGGCACCGTTGATCTTTATGTAAACGGTGCGCTTGTAAATGCGGGACTACCGTGTAGTGGAGTACAGCTCAACCGAATGTTAAATAATAATGGAGATGTGGATGAATGATAAGAAATGGCAGCAAAAGCATTAAGATTGGTGCCCTCTTTATACCCGGCAAGCGAACGCTTGCCGATAAATGTGTGTCGAAGATCATAGAGTCTTGATTTTCCCATGCAAAGCAAATATCCCAACTGATCTGAGCAAAAATTTAATGAAAAGTGTATGTAACTATTCAGCCGAATCCGGGGTCGGGCGCGGTTTTTCTCCGCTAGGCGTTAAGATTTCTGTTTTTCCTTTAAGCTCGCTGCGCCCGCCTTGCAAAACTCGCTTACGCTCAAACAGTTGCAATGCTGATGGGCACCCGCTCGCTTACGAAAAACAACGAAATCGTTTCCGCAACCGCTTACGAAAAACCACCCCCGCCCCCTCCGGAAGGCGGGGGGTAAAATTTGGCTGAATAGTTACAAGTGTATAACAATTAACTGGAATTTAGACCCGTTTTGAGCTTTGATATTTCTTTTTTGCGGTCTGTCCTACCTACAAATAAGTGTCCTTATCAGGTTGTTTTCCGGTTTTATGAATATGAGAATAACCTGTAAGGTACTGATACTGCTGTCTTTCGGGATTACTTTATTGGCCCCGCTGCCGGCCAGGGCCCGGACGGCGGCGTTTTATCAGAAGGGTCTTACCCCGGTTGAGTTTCATCTGCTGTCGGCAATAATGGAATTAAATCGACGGGGTGAATATGCTAAAGCTCTGCGGAAGTTTAATGAGTTTGAAAAGGGGCGGCGGCCGGATAAGGCTTTGCCGCCCCTTTTGGGTTTTGTCGGCGCCAATCTTAATTTTCAACTGGCAAATTATCCGGCGGCCGTAAGCCTTTATAAGCAAGTGGTAAAACAGGCCCCGGAATTTTATCTTGCCTATGAGAATTATGGTATGGCCCTGCTGCGGGCGGAAGATTATGCGGCCGCGGGCAAGGTTCTGCTGCAGGCGGCGGCAATGCAGCCGCAGAAAGATAAGCAACTCAAATATCGGGCCGCCATCGCCTTTCTTTACGGTGCTGAGCCGCAAAAAGCCCGGGATTTGCTCCGGGAACTGGTTTATTCCGCAGATCCTGAGAACCCGGCCCCGCCGGCGGACTGGCTTAAGGCCCTGCTTCAGGTTGAATGGCAGCTGAAAGACTATAAAGCGGCGGTCGCGGTGGCTGAAAAGCTGGTCGACAGTTACCCGGAAGAGCTTAGCTTCTGGCGGCTTTACGGCCAGGTGGCGCTGGCTAAGGCCGACTATCAAAAAGCCTTAAGCGCTTACAAGGTTCTGCAGGCTGAAGGTGAACTTGGCGTAAAAGAACTGAAACTGGTCGCCGGAATTTATCAGCGGCTGGACCTGCAGCGGGAAGCGGCGGCGATTTGGGAGAAAGCCCTGGCCGGGGTTGAGCCATCCGCTGCCGATTTGCGCCGGCTGGTCGCTCTCTACCGGCAAATCGGGGAGACCGATAAAGCTCTGTCCACTCTCAATCGTTTACAGAAAAGCTATCCCGACCCGAAGAATATCCTGGAGCAGGGAGAAATCCTCTATTCCGCGGGTCGCTACCGGGAAGCCGCCCGCATATTTCTTTCCTTGAAAAAAATCCCGGAAAAAGACGGCCGTCAGTACATTCTCGCCGGCTACTGCGCCTGGAATCTTAATGATTTTACCGCCGCTGCCGCCGCCTGGCAAAAAGCCGCAACCTACCCTGTCTGGCAGAAACAGGCCCTTAACCTCCTGCAAACCTTAAAACCCCTATTATAATTTACTGTATCATAATCGTAACTATTCAGCCAAATTTTACCCACCCCCCCCACCACCTTCTGGAGGGGGCGGGGGTGGTTTTTCGTAAGCGGTTGCGGAAACGATTTCGTTGTTTTTCGGAAGCGAGCGGGAGCCCATTAGCATTGCAACTGTTTGAGCGTAGCGAGTTTTGCAAGGCGGGCGCAGCGAGCTTAAAGGAAAAACAGAAATCTTAACGCCTGGCGGA
>WFRP01000076.1 GCA_015486505.1 Pseudomonadota bacterium
CCCCACCGGAATGCAGCAACAAAGTCCCGAGCAGAATCGTGCCGCCGAACAGAATAATCGGCAGGGTTACAGGAGTGATTCTCGGATACTTGTTTTTCATTACGGCAGACAAAAAATTCTAATGCGGGAACAAAGCCCGCAACCCAATCGGGCCTTCTCGGCCCGCAAATAAGTACTCTTATCAGAACATTTTCTGATTATTAAATCGTAACTATTCAGCCGAATCCGGGATCGGGCGCGGTTTCTCTCCAGCAGGGCACAAAAAAAGGCTGCGGCATTGTAAAGCCATCAGCCTTTTTTGTCAAGCCGGCGCGCAACCGTCTGGATATTCAACTACCCAATGGCACCCGTAGAAGCGGAAAATATTGCGCCCCTACCGCATAACACAGGCAGCCCAGGCGCCGGCGGTCGAAGTCTCTTTGACGACAAAACCGAGAGCGGAATAAATTTTTATCACTTCAGAAAGCTGCTCCCGCAGCATTCCTGATAGAATCAGGCAGCCGCCGGCCGCGACCAGCGCCGGCAGCGCCGGCGCCAGCTGCCGCAAAACCGGGGCAATGATATTGGCAACAACTATATGAAATACTTCGTCGACTTCCGCCACTGGTAAACTGCTTAAAGTGACCTGGGCAACTGCCTGATTATGGGCGCAATTCTCCCGGGCATTACTCAGAGCGTCTTCATCTATATCGAGAGCCAAGACCTGGGCGGCCCCTCTTTTAACCGCAAGGATAGCCAGAATCCCACTGCCGGTACCGACATCAAGTACGGTTGCCGGTTCTTTAACGTTAGCGAGTTCTTTTTCCAGAAAATCCGCGGCCAGACGTGTGGTTTCATGGGTTCCGGTACCGAAACCCTGACCCGGATAGATACGCAATCCCAATCGGGTTTCCGCCGCCGGCAACTCCTGCCAACTGGGCACAACCAGAGTTTTAGCCGTCAACTCGGTAATCTTAAAATTCCGGCGCCAGCTTTCCAGCCAATCCTCATTCTCAACATCTTCAATCTGCGGCGGCCCCGATATAAGATCAAGGGCCGCAAGCCGCAGAGCGAGCTCGGCCAGCACCGACATATCCGTTTCCGGGAAATAAGCCGTCAGCGGCGCCGGCGGCGATTTCCTAGAGTTTTTCGCGCAAACCGCATCATCAGCGGCAACTTCCGGCCCCTCGGTATCAGCATAGTTATCCAGAATATGATCCCAGAGACCTTGACAACCGGCGGCAAACAACAGATCCTCAAGCCGATCTCGGTTTTCGGCTCCGAAGCGCGGCAGACAGGTCAAGGCTCTCCAGGATTTTTGCCCGACAAATGTCACTATTGCTCCAGTTTCACGACCACAAAAAGGCGAATCTGCTGGCGCTGAACCAGAAAACGCAAATAATGGGCCCCTTTTCCCTCCTCCAGCGCGTGTCTGAAGTCGGCAACCGTCTTGACCTTTTTGTTATTGACCATAAGGACGATATCACCGACCTGCAGACCGGCCTCGGCGGTCAGGCCATCAGGTTTAAGCCGGCTGATGACCACGCCCTGTTCCAGCGGCAGACGCTGCCGCGCGGCCAGCTCCGGCGTTATCTGACGCACGCTGAGCCCGAGATTTCCCAGACGCTCATCGCCGCTATGTGAAAATTCTTCACCGTTATCACCCTCAAGATCATCAAGGACAACCTTTATTTTATGAATCTTGCCCATTCTCAAGATTTTCAGGAGCACTTTGGTCCCCGGTTTTTTCGCGGCTATCATCCGGGGCAGGTTCCGCATTTCCGCAACCTTCTTACCGTCTACCGCCAGTATGATATCGCCGACTTCAAGCCCGGCCCGCTCGGCCGGGCTGTCTTTAACCACCTCGGAGATAACCGCGCCCTGTTTTTCATCAAGACCGAATGAGGCCGCAAGTTCCGGGGTAACCTCCTGAATATGAACACCGAGACGCCCCCGGGAGACTTTTCCGCTTTTAAGCTGCGGCAGCAGATCTTTCGCCATATTGACCGGAATCGCGAAACCGATTCCCTGGCCACTGGCGACAATTGCCGTGTTGATCCCGACAACCTCGCCTTTCATATTAAACAGGGGCCCGCCGCTGTTGCCCGGATTAATCGAGGCATCAGTCTGAATAAAATCATCGTAGGGACCAGAACCGATTACCCGCCCCTGAGCACTGACAATGCCGGCAGTAACCGTACGGGCGAGGCCGAAAGGGTTGCCGATGGCGATCACCCAGTCACCAACCTGCAGAGCACTTGAATCCCCGAGTTCAACAAACGGCAGTTTGTGATCGGCATCGATTTTAAGAACGGCAAGATCGGTTTTTTCATCCCGGCCGACCAGGGTTGCGTCATAGATTTTTTTATCCGACAGGGTTATTTTTATTTCATCCGCATCCGCTACGACATGATTATTGGTCAGGATATAACCATCGGCACTGATAATAAACCCCGACCCCAGGCTTTTAACCGGCCGCTGCCGAAAATGAGGTTGATTATGCCCGAAAAAATTACCGAAAAATTCCTCAAAAGGATCACCCCCACGGCGGCCGGGAACATCGAATCCGCGATTGTTCCGGGAGCGCAGATGCTTCTCCGTATTAATATTAACTACGGCCGGGGTCAATTTGCTGACCAGGGGAGCAAAAGTCGGCGGCATCGGCGCCGCCGAAAGCAATTCACAAGGCAACAACAATGAAACAATAATCGTCATTGTAATAAACAAAAATCCGACCCACCTAAAACGCAGTTGAGATGTCATGCCAAAAACCTCCATTATAAGTGTTAAAAAAGTAATGCGGGAACAAATCCCGCGACCAAAAAAGGATTGTAACTATTCAGCCAAATTTTACCCCCCCACCTTCTGGAGGGGGCGGGGGTGGTTTTTCGTAAGCGGTTGCGGAAACGATTTCGTTGTTTTTCGGAAGCGAGCGGGAGCCCATTAGCATTGCAACTGTTTGAGCGCAAGCGAGTTTTGCAAGGCGGGCGCAGCGAGCTTAAAGGAAAAACAGAAATCTTAACGC
>WFRP01000077.1 GCA_015486505.1 Pseudomonadota bacterium
AGCAGCAGCGGGAGAATCCCGACGCCGCAGCCGATGTCGAGGCAGCGTCCGGTTAACTGGTGGCGCCAGAGTTCGCAGTGATCTTCTATAAACTCGACTAAATGGAACGGGTCCTGATTGTAACGATAACCCTTGCGCGGCTGTTCAATCTCTATGGCAAAACCCGGCGGCTTCTCAATCGTGGTCGCCGGGTGGGAGAGCTCTTGCGACTCATTCATTGTTTGCTGCACTTGTCAAGAAGACGAAGAACTTTTTAATCCAGGCGGCTTATCAGGAGCCCGGTTGCCAGTTTCGGGTAGAAAAAAGTTGATTTCTGCGGCATTTTTTCACCCTCAACGGCGACTTTGCCGACCTGCTCGATCCGGGTGGGTTTAAGCAGGACGGCAATCTGGGCCCGGCCGTTTTTAACCGCGTCAACGGCGGCGGCCGCATCCTGGGTATAGCGGGTGTAGCGCTGCTCTTCCATATCCGCGGTGCTGATATTCAGAATATGATTAAAGACCAGCCGCTGCAGGACTGAAACATCAAGCTCTGCCAGTGAAGCGGGAAGCTGGGCCAGAATTTCGGCGGCGGCCGCCCGTTTCAGGGTTAGAAAAAGCGGGGCCGTAAAATTTTCGGCCAGGAAAATAAAACTGGATTTATCCGGGTCTTTTTCAAGCCGGCTCAATAATGCCGGAATCTCGGCATCTTCATTACGGCGCTCTTCGATAGTGAAAAACTCGGCCAGTTTTCGTTTGAGTAAAGCCGCATCCGGGAGCGGGAAATCCGCGAGCATCCGGTGGGTCGGCAGAATCGCCAGGCCCGGACTTGACATGCTGGAGAAATAACTCATAACATAATTCCACGGCTTACTTTCGTCAATCTCAGCGGCGGCGGCATTACGTTCGGCTTGATAAAGCAGGGCGGTTTCGTAGCGATGGTGGCCGTCGGCAATAAAGATTTCCCGGTTTTTGAGGTGTTTTTTTGCGGTCTCAATGGCTTCGGGGTCGGTGATCCGCCAGAGTCGGCGGGTAATGCCGTCATCGGTGAAACTGAGCATCATTGTCCGGCTTCGGGCCTGAGACAGGGCTTTTTCGACAAGCCCTTCCTGATCCTTGTAGAGGGTGAAAATCTGGCTGAAATTAGCTTTGCAGTGGCGGGTTAATTCAAGACGGTCGGCTTTCGGGGCCTGCAGGGTCTGCTCGTGGGGGCGTACCGCATTTTTTTTATCTTCAAGTTTCAAACGGCCGATAAATCCCCGGCGGCAGTAACGTTTGCCGACAGCTGCAAATTCCTCTTCAAGCTCGTAAAGGGCCGGGCTTTTGTCATCAATAATTATATTGTCTTTGCGCCATTGCCTGAAGGTTTCAGCGGCCGTGGCAAATTCGCTTTGCGGCCGCATTTCCCCGGCTTCCTGAGCTGATTTTCCCAGAATTAAACGAATGATATTGTAGGGGCTTCTGCCGAGCAACTCAGCGATGCCGGGCCCGCTGATAACGTCATAGGGCGGGGCGATAACATCGGCCAGGTTGCCGATGATTTCAGGGTTGTAATAAGTTCCCTTAAATGCTTCGATCTGAGGCATAAATTTTCTCCAGAGTAAGCGGTTTGATTTGGGCTGACAAATCTGGCTCAGCCGGCCAGGATATCAAGCGCGGCAATGACAAAAATTGTGATACTGATATAGCCGTTAACCGTAAAAAAAGCGGTATCGATCTGGCTCAGGTCGGTGGGGCTGAGCAACTCGTGCTCATAGTGAAGCAGAACCGCGACCACGATCAGGGCCAGCAGAAAAAGCCAGCCTAAAGATGCTGAGAAAAGATAAACGAGAAAGAGGGCGCCGAGCATCCAGAGATGGAGTTTGCGGGCCAGATCCAGGGTTTTTTCAACCCCGATCTCGGCCGGGATTGAATAAAGCCCTTCGCTTTTGTCAAACTCGATATCCTGCAGAGAATAGAGCAGATCGAAGCCGCTGACCCAGCAGCCGACGGCAAAGCCTAAAATGAGCGGGGTCAAGGCTAAAGACCCGGTAACCGCAATCCAGGCGCCGATCGGGGCGAGCCCGAGGCAGAAACCGAGAATGTAATGGGTATATGAAGTATAGCGTTTCGCGGCGGAATAAGCGGTAAGGATAATGATGATGTAGGGGGCCAGAAGGAAACAGAAGGAGTTTAGCATCGCGGCGGCGAAAATAAAAATCAGATAACTGGCGACGGTCAAAGCCAGAGCCTGTCTGGTTTCGATAAGCCCGGCGGGCAGA
Source organism: Pseudomonadota bacterium (assembly GCA_015486505.1). Taxonomy (GTDB): domain Bacteria; phylum Desulfobacterota; class Anaeroferrophillalia; order Anaeroferrophillales; family Tharpellaceae; genus Tharpella. Next base: position 2,240 of record WFRP01000077.1, read on the forward strand.
GCCCGGTCTTTGGTTCGTGGATTCAGCGCGTCAAATCTTGCGTCAAACAGCCGGTTGGCGCCCATAGCGCCGGTGCGGGCCCCGGCCATAGCGATGATGATCCAGAATATCTTCCAGAGCGAAGGCAGGCCGTCAGCCGCCAGCATCGCGGCCATCAGGGCGAAGGGCAGGGCAAAAATTGTATGAGAAAACTTGACCATTTCCAGAAAAGTGCGTATTTGTGGTTGTTTGTCCGCTTGGGGGTTCATTGTGATCTCCTTGTTGGCTTTGTCGTTGGACTTGTCAGGGTTGGTTTTGTCGGGCCGATACTTACCAGCCGCGGCCCCTTTACCCTATTTCCGGTGATGATGCAAGGGTTGATTTAGATGGGATATTTCATATAGCGCCTAATCCGGGAACAAATCCCGTAACCCAAACAGGGTTTTGCGAACCGCACCCGGGGGCAATCCGCTGGTCGCAAATAAGTGCTCTTATCAGAACATTTTCTTGTTTTTTCAAACCGAAAATAACCTGTAAGGCACTAAACCAGCCGCAAAATTTTTGGCAATGTCGTATCTTAGGGGCGGAATATTTTCCGCCCCTACCGCCAAAAATCGGCAATTCGCCCAATACCGGCCATATTCTGATCTATATTTGGAGAATTATCAGCAATGTATAAACTGGCGATTACAATGGGGGATCCGGCCGGGATTGGGCCGGAGGTTACGGTGCGGGCTTTAGGCGCAATGGCGGAAAGTTTGCGGCAGGAAGTGGTGGTTGTCGGTAATGGGGCCTGGTTGCAGAAAGTGGCGGAAAGCGTGGGCGGCCCGGCGGCCGGGCTGGTTTTCCGGGAGCGGAAAAATTTTGCCGACGCTCCGGGCTGCAGCCGGAACGGCTGTGAAATTGCGGTGTGCAATCCGCTGGCCGGGTCGGTGCTGCAATTACCGCTGGGGGTTGACAGCGCCGTCTCCGGGGAGGCCTCATTTCGCTATGTTGAAAGCGGAATTGAGCTGGTAATGTCCGGAAACTGCCGGGCCTTGGCGACCGCTCCGATCTCCAAGCGTTCCTGGCATCTGGCCGGACATCACTATCCAGGGCATACCGAATTTCTGCGCGAGCGCAGCGGCAGTGCCGCAGTCGGAATGATGTTCTGGGGTGAACGGTTAAAGGTTTTGCTGGCAACCACGCATCTGCCGCTTAAAGATGTGGCGGCCGCGCTGACGGTGAAACTTATTCGGGATCAGGTAACAATGCTTTATGGTTTTATGCGGAAAACCGGTATTCCAGGGGATATCGGCCTGGCGGCTCTGAATCCGCACGCCGGGGAACAGGGCGCTTTTGGTGATGAAGAGGAACTGATCTTAACGCCGGCGGTTGCTGGCCTGCGGGCGATGGGAGTGCCGGTTCAGGGGCCGGTTCCCGCCGATGTCCTTTTTTATCAGGCCCTGAATGGAACTTACGGGGCCGTGGTCGCACTCTATCATGATCAGGGGCTGGTGCCGTTTAAGATGTTATATTTCAGTGACGGCGTAAACCTCTCCATCGGACTGCCGTTTTTCAGGACTTCGGCTGATCATGGTACAGCGTTTGATATAGCTGAAAAATTTATTGCCGACAGCGGCAGTATGCGGGCCGCAATCAAGCTTGCCCTTGAGTTGTCAGATGCCGGGCCTGGCCGTAGGTAATTGTTGTTATCAGTACTTTACAGGTTATTTTCGGTTTGAAAAAAACAAGAAAATGTGTAACTGTTCAACCAAATTTTACCCCCCCCCACCTTCTGGAGGGGGCGGGGGTGGTTTTTCGTAAGCGGTTGCGGAAACGATTTCGTTGTTTTTCGGAAGCGAGCGGGAGCCCATCAGCATTGCAACTGTTTGAGCGTAAGCGAGTTTTGCGAGGCGGGCGCAGCGAGCGTAAGGAAAAACAGAAATCTTAACGCCTGGCGGAGAAAAACCGCGCCCGACCCCGGATTCGGCTGAATAGTTACGAAAATGTTCTGATAAGAGTACTTGTTTGCGACCAGCTGAAGTGCCCCTGGGTGCGGGCCGAAAAAGCCCTGTTTGGGTTGCGGGATTTGTTCCCGCATTAGTACCTTACAGGTTATTTTCTTGTTTTTTTCGACAGCTTTTTTCAACTGTAAAAACAAGAAAATGTTCTGATAAGA